>JAIOHO010000130.1 GCA_019912905.1 Anaerolineae bacterium | reverse complement strand
CGTTCCGGCAGTGTCATATCGCCCACCATACTGAGACGACCTGCTGCTTCAGCCAGCGCTCGGACGACTTCGACCAGAAAGAAGGCGTTGCCCTCAGTTTCGCGACGCAGCAAAGTGAGCATCTCTTTCTGACGACCCGATTCGCCGAGCATCGAAACGCTGAGTTCGATGATTTCATCGTCGCCCAGGCGATCCAGAGTCAACAACTCCATCCCCGGCAGTTCCTTCGGCAGGGTCGCCCGCTCTTCATGACGGTAGCTGCCGATGATGAGCAGCGGCAAACTGGCAACCATATTCGTGACCGTGTTCAGAATCTCAAGGCTCTCAGCGGCCCACTGTAGATCCTCCAGCAGCAGCAGAACCGGCTGCGACAGCCGCTGAAAAAGGCTGGCAATCGTACTGACCAGGCGTTCCTGATTCGCTTTTCCGGTGACTGGAACCACATCGGCGATGGCGCGTTCCAGAAGTTGTTCAATATCCGGGATAATTTCCTTCAAAATCCCGGCATCGAGATCATCAACGGGGACCGTGAGTACCAGCCGCCGGACCGGATCACGCCACAACTGATAAGAGACGCCGCCACCCCGCACGCCCTGCCCGCGCAGCACCAGCGCGCCTTTAACCAGGGCCTGCGTCCGCAGCTCGTCCAACAGCCGCGATTTTCCGACACCGCTTTCACCGCCCACAAGCAGCGCATGCCCCTGAGTACCCCACGCCACATCTTCGAGAGCGGTCACCAACCTCGCCAGTTCTTTCTGGCGACCGACGAACCGGGCGGCCTGAAGATAGCTTTCCCGAATCGCAATGCTTTCCTGAGGAACTGGTTGGCTGAGCGCTGTGCTCAAATCGGCAATAACTTGCTGCGCGTCCTGGTAGCGCTGACTGGGTTCGCGAGCAACCAACCGCTTCAGAACTTCGGTGAATTGCAGATCAATATCGACTTCATCGACGTCAATCTCCTGATACAGGATTGCCATAACCATCTGGCTGGCATTTTCGGCCTTGTATGGATGGCGTCCGGCGAACAGTTCATAGGCCATCACCCCAATGGCATAAAGATCACTGGCCGGGCTGGCCGGTTCGCTGCGCAGCAGTTCGGGAGCCATATACGCCAGAGTCCCTGAGATTTCGTCACTCGGCTCCTGATGCTCGTGGAGTGTCGCCAATCCGAAATCCAGCACCTTGACCACATCCTCGGAGGTGACCAGCGCATTGTCGGGCTTCAGATCGCGATGGACAATCCCTCGGCGATGGACATACGCCAGTGCTTCCAGCGTCTGGATAAGCAACCCGCACTGGTATTGGAGGGATTGGCCGCGGCCAGTTTCAAGGACGGTGCGGGGCTTCTCGATCAGGTTCATGGTGAAATACGGTTGTTTGACTTCATCGAACCCGTAGTCAAGGACTTGAATCACGTGCGGGTGATGCAGGGAAGCCAATGTCTGAAATTCGTGGGCCAATGCCACCCGAATATGTTCGCTCATGGGTTGGATGGGAGCAGTCGCCGCGGGATCTTGCGGCGAACTCCAGGGGCCGATAACCCGCTTGAGGGCCACAGTCTGGCCGGTCAATCGGTCAACAGCCCGAAAGACCGCGCCCATCCCGCCGCTGCCAAGCTTTTCGCCGAGCCGATAGCGATTGCCAACGAAACCGCTCCCCATATTTTGGAGCATGTGATCCTTACCAGAATGTGTGTTCAATTTTCATCATAACTGCTGGGTATGAGGCCTATTGTAAGACTTTACCGCCTTTCTTGGGCCGCGTCAATTTGCTCAGATGACCCAAAAACTTTGCGCCAACGTTTCGTTCAGGTTTGAAGTGGTGGGATATTCTAATCGACGGAAGTGTATATGAACTTCATAATTTAGGCTCCTGTAATCTTAGTTAACAATCATTGGACAAGACCAGATAACCGTTATTGGAAGAAATTTCCGGGGGAGATAACCAGTGTTCGCAATACTGCGTGCAATTCAGGTTGGATTGTGTCGCCACTTCTGGGCGGCTGTTTTTATGGTTTTTGTGCTCCTGCTTGCGCCTGGCACGGGTTTGTTAAGCGCGCAGGGTACGACCTCCTCATCAGGCGAAGGCTGTGTCTTTACGCCAGAATTACTGGAAGGCCAGGGATTTTCGGTATCCGGTCTCGGCTTCTCAGTTTCGGGTCTCGGGTTTTCGGTGTCCGGGCTTGGCTTCTCAGTTTCAGGCCTCGGCTTCTCCGTATCTGGCCTGGGCGTGACAACCGAACAACTCGTTGATGAAATTCGCAACAACATCGTCCTTGATCTGAGCAGCGGCAGCGTCCAGGATTCATGGCTGGCTGGCCGCCTTCCGGATATTGTGGACGGTGTTGGCTTTAACGAAACACCGGTTGCGATTCTGGTCGTGGATGATTTCGGCGGCAATGCGGGGACATCTGGCGCGCCCAGCCTGAACGACACGCATGGCAAAAAAGTCAGTGATGTGGTCAACAGCCTTGTCACGGCCCTGTCGAGCGAAATTGCGAATCCGAATATTATTGTCGAAGCAGTGGATGTCAGCGACGATCAGACCAATTATCGTATTGATCTGATTGATGATCGCCTGCGCGACAAAGTGAACGACCTCGTCAGTCGGGGCATCAAGCACATCGTCATCAATATGAGTTTTGGCGTGCTGCCATGTGAAGACACCGTAACGGTTAGCGACGCAAGCGGAACACGAGAGGTTGCCTTCAACTTTGACCGGGCGGTGGAGGCGGTTCAAGCGGTTAATGAACCGCAGCCGGTCATGAATTTCGTGGACTGCGTGAGCGACAATAAAGATGGCACATATACGGCTCATTTTGGTTACGAGAATCCTAACGGGTCGCCAGTTACGATTCCGGTCGGGCCAAACAACTCGCTGACCGGAGGCGGCCTAACGAATGAGCAATTAATCGCGCAGACGCCAACCTACTTTGGCCGTCCGAATGTGGTAGAAGGCCAGCCAGGGCGATCCGCATCCTATCCCAACAGCGCGTTTCAGGTGCTGTTCAAACAAACGTATTCGAGCCAAGAACTGGCCTGGACGCTCAATGGGCGCACCGTCACGGCAGATGCTAAGGATTATTCGCAGCGCTGCCAGCCTAACCCCACCCTGCTGCCGCGTTCTGATGACGACCATGAGGATGGGTCACGTTCTACATCCACTTCTTCGCAGCCGCTGATCAACAACACTCTGGAATGTGTGGTCGATCACGAGGATGGCACGATCACCGCGCACTTCGGTTTCAGGAACAATTACGGCCAGCCGGCGCTGGTTCGGCAGGGCGAAAATAACTTTCTCACCGGGGGCGGCCTGACCACCAATCAGCTTAAGGTCAGCACGCCGATCTATTTCGGCACACCCAACGGGGTCGAGGGGGATCCGGGCCGTTCGGCAGCGTTCCCAAACAGCGCATTCCAGATCACCTTCAATGCGGAAACCGATCTCGCGTGGACACTGTTCGGCCAGGTAGTGACGGCCAACAAAAACTCGGAAGCTTGCATCATGCCGCAAGGCTTCGGATTCAGCCAGTATTTCAACGAAACGCTCAATCTGCAACCGGCACAGGTCACGCAATTCCTGATGAATCTCACGCAGGACGCCGCGAACAATCCTGACATCATGGCGGAACTGCGCGACCAACTGCGCGTGTGGCTGGTCCAGAGTCAGAGTGAGGATGGCTTTGCGGTTGTCCCGGTCGCATCTGCGGGGAATTTCCGCTATTTGTTCCCGCGCAATGATCCCGAAAATACGTCGGAACCGCTGCCAGCTGCGCCGCCGCTGACACCAGCCAGCTTGCAGGAAACCATCGCTGTAGCCGCTTTACTCGGTAATGTGACCGAACCGTCCGCGAGTCCGGTGTCGCCATTTAACCGCGATGTGCTGTGGCGTTTTTCGCACGACGGTAACGTAGCCGTACCCGGCGGCTCGATTAAAATTGGCGTGAATGACTATATGGTTGGCACATCATTCGCTTCGCCGTACACCAGTGTGCTGGCTGCATTGTGGCTGACATACCCGAATGCGTGCAGTTTCGACACCCTCAATCGGCCTCCGTTGAATCTGGCGAGTGCCGGGGATTTTGTCAACGCCCTGTTTACCAGCGGTGATTATCCGTTGAGCTGCGAACGCCCAATAGATGAGGGAGTCACGGTCGAGATAGACATTCGCCCGCTCATACCCCTTAACATCGTCAATCTCAATTCAGGTGGGCTGCTTCCGGTTGCAATCCTCAGTAGCCCGGAATTTGACGCGAGATTCATCAACGTTGAGACCGTCACCCTGGCGGGTGCACCCGCCGTCAGTGAAAAACCCAGATGGCCGAAGTTCCAGTATCTCGATGTCAATCGAGATGGCCTGAAAGATATGATCGTGCAGTTCACTATCCAGGACCTGAATCTCGAAGCGGGGTGGACCGAAGCCGAACTCCAGGGCGAAACCATAACCGGAGTGTCGTTCACGGGAACAGATCAGGTGTTTGTCATCCCACTGCTGCCGATTCAGCTGCTGGAACCCAGAAATGGCGAGATCCTGCGTACACAGCGGCCAGCATTTCGGTGGGTGCCACAGGCGTTCAATACCTGCTATCTCATTCAGATCAATGATGCGCCTTTCGTCAGTGATGAGCAGTCGGCGCTTCAGGAAGCCACCGTGGTTTATGTGCCTTTGTATCGTGCCACACGCCTCTCAAACGGGACCTACTACTGGCGTGTCCGGGTAGGTGGAGCATGTAACGTCAATCCGGGACCCTGGAGCGACACCTGGTCCTTCACCGTCGCTGCATCCTGACAAACATAGTGATGGGGATCATCTGGATGGGTGATCCCCTTACTTTTTTGCCGGGCGAGATTGTCGGCTGCCATGCTTAGGAGAACGCTTATGGCTGCGTATATCATCATTCATATAGAAGTCACCGATCCCGAACAATACCGGGCGTATACTAACCTCACCCCCGCCATCGTCGCGCACTATGGCGGTAGGTTCATCG
>JAIOHO010000129.1 GCA_019912905.1 Anaerolineae bacterium | reverse complement strand
ACCAGCATGATATTCATGATACCGATGCCGCCCACCAGCAGCGAGATCCCCGCGATCAGGCTCAGGAACACCGTCAGAAGGCCGGTGATCTGGCCGATCGTATCGAGTACGCCCGCCTGCGTGATCACCTGAAAATCCTGTTCGCCGTCGAAATTGACACGGTGTGCTTCGCTCAGGTAGGCGTTGATTTCCTGCACTGCCGCGTCAATATCGTCTTCTGAACGCGCCTCAAGCTGAATGATGCTGACCTGATAACTGCCATCCCTGGCACGGGCATCCGCTAACCGGCTCTGTGCGGTGCTGATGGGCACAAATACCGAGTCGTTTTCGCCGCTCAGCTCGCTGCCTTCCGTCATCACACCGACGACTGTAAATGTCAGCCCGTTGATGCGGACACTGGAGCCAACCGGGTCAAATTCGCGATCGCCATACAGGTCTTCGATCACGCCTTTGGCGATGACCACCACGCGTGCCTTGTCGTCCACATGTTCCTGGGTAATAAACGTGCCGTCCGGTTCAGGATACCAGTTGCGAATATCCTGGAAAATCGGCCCGACTCCACTGATGGTTGTGCTGATGGTTTCAGAGCCGACGGTGATTTGTCCGAGGACGCTGTACTGCGGGGCCAGGCGGCGGATGCTCGGCGCAGTGCGTGGGTCCGCCAGACCCTCCACCTCCCGCATGGTGAGCGGTTCGATGCGCGTGCGGGTCGGGCTGTCCGGCTGAGACGGAAACACAAAAATGAGGTTCGAACCCAGGTCGCGGAACTCACGCGACACAAAATCCTCCACCCCCCGCCCCAGCGTAATCAGTGTAATGACTGCTCCAACACCAATGATGATTCCCAGTGCGGTCAGCGCCGCGCGCATCCGGTTGGTCACGAGGCCATTGATAGCAATCCGAAAGGCTTCAGTCAGCGACATAGGCTAGTTGTACTCGTCTTCTGAGCCGCTGTAATAGACGTCGCGGAACACACCTTCAAGTGCCTCTGCCTCAGACGGGCGTTCAGCTTCTCCAGCCACCAGCGGACTCTCGACCTCACGATCGGTCACGATCTTGCCATCGCGCAGCATAATCACGCGATGCGTGTGGCGGGCAATCCAGGGGTCGTGCGTGACAAATACCGTCGTGATCCCCCGGTTCTGGTTCAGGTCCTGAAAGATCTGCATCACTTCTGAGCCGCTGCGCGAATCCAGGT
>JAIOHO010000007.1 GCA_019912905.1 Anaerolineae bacterium | reverse complement strand
TCCTGGACCTTGGTGATTATGGCGGTTACGCCTCTATCGTTTTATTTTGCCGCGCCGCTGTCCGAATCTCCCTACCTGGCAGCGATTCTGGCCTCGTTTTACTGTGCCATCCATGATCGGTTGGGCTGGACGGCCATCTTTGCTTTTCTGGCGACTCTGGCTCGAAGTCAGGGCCTCGTAATGCTGCCCATCGCTGGCCTGATGCTACTGATTCAGGAATGGCGCGCAAGCGGCGATCTCCGTGAAACCTTGCTGGCATCCACACGCAAGGGCTGGGTACTCTGCATTATTCCTCTGGCATTTCTCGGATTGGAAGCCTATCGCAGTTCGATGGGCCTGCGTCCGATCAGCGAAATTTATCGCACAGTGACGCAAAATAGGATTGTCAACCCGCTGGAGGGCCTGATACTGAACCTCGGTGTCTTCCTACGCTATCTACGGGAAGGGATCTATAACATCAACCCCGCCTGGCTGGTTGCTACTCTTGTCCTGACAGTATGGTTGTTCTTTTATCCGAAACATCGCCGCATCAGCCTAGTGGCTTACACGTTTTTTCACCTCTTCCTGTTTCTGACAATTATCAACTATGTCTGGTACACCGATATCATTATGGGTACACAAAGCATCGCCCGTTACACGCTGGTTTTGTTTCCAATAGCCGTCCTGCTTGCCGACCGCATCCGCCATATGCCCCGCCTGTTACGCGCCGCTTCATTGGGCGGGATGGTGTTGGGGCTTTTACTATTCAGCGGGCTGTTTACTGTCGCGCTGGTCGGTCCCTAAAAACTCTCATGACGGATTATTCAGTCGTGTCATGGGCATAGGGCATAAGTGGTTAGGCTACCCTTGTTGACACCAGGAGTGCAACTGGCTAAATTTAGGGTCAAATGATGCCAGACAAGGACACAAGCAACATGAGCGACCTTACCCGATTTGCCTACTTCCAGGGCCAGATTGTTCCAATCGAAGCCGCCAAAGTGAGCGTCATGACTCAGTCCCTGCATTATGGAACGGGTGTGTTCGGCGGCATGCGCGCTTACTGGAATGCCGACCAGCAGCAGCTCTATATCTTCCGCCCCTACGATCATTTCGAGCGTTTGATTCAATCTGCGGCCATTTTACGGATGGATTTGGGCTATACCCCGGCGCGCCTGCTGGACATTCTGAAGGAACTCATTCAAAAGGAAGGGTTCAAAACCAACTGCTACATCCGCCCTCTCGCCTACATCTCGGAACAGACCCTTGCCGTTCGTGTCCACGATCTCGAATCGGACCTGACGATCGTCGTCGAACCTCTGGGCGACAGCAGCTACGTCAACATCGACGACGGCGCGCACGTTTGTTTCTCAGCCTGGCGGCGGGTGGACGATAACGCCATTCCCGCACGCGGCAAGGTTGTCGGCGCTTATGTGAATTCGATGATGATTAAGAGTGACGCGATGCTGGCCGGATACGACGATGCCCTGGTGCTCAACGAAGACGGTCACGTGGCGGAATTCAGCGCTGCGAACGCCTTTATCGTTCGCAAAGGAGTCGCCATCACACCGCCCATCAGCGCCAATATCCTCGAAGGCGTGGTCCGGCGCTCGCTCATCCGGGTACTTCGCGAAGACCTTCAGGTCGAAGTGGTCGAACGAAATATCGACCGCACCGAAGTTTATCTGGCTGAAGAGATTTTTATGTGTGGAACCGGGGCGCAGATTTCACCGGTCACCCGTATTGAATACCGCTCGGTGGGCGACGGTGCCATCGGGCCGATTACCCGGCGGCTGCGCGACCGCTACATGAATATTGTCTATGGTCGTGTGGACAAATATCGCGAATGGGTCGCACCCGTCTATCAGCCAGAGGCGGTCAGCACCCGATCCTAAATTCGAAAGGTCGTGACTCATGCTACGTCATATCTTGATTCCGCTCGATGGGTCGCAGTTAGCCGAAAAGTCTCTGGAATATGCCCGGCGGATCTCGAACAACAGCACGGCCATTACCCTGCTGATGGCCGTCGATCCACAGGAGCATATCGCCTATGGCATGTACCAGCCGGGTGTGTCGCAGGCATCGGCCACGAACCCCGTTATTGACTACAAATCCATCACGGACGATTTGCTGGAACAAGGGCATCGCTATTTAAATCGCGTCGCGGATGATCTCCGCAAGAGCGGCTATAAGGTGGATGTCATCCTTGAACTGGGCGCACCCGCGGATATTATCATCGAGACTGCGGGTCACGCGGAGATCGATACGATTGTCATGTCCACACATGGGCGGTCAGGTTTGACACGCTGGCTGCTCGGCAGCATAACTCAAAAGATTATCAGCGCCGCGCCCTGCCCGGTGTATGTGATTCCGCCCGCTCGAAATGGGAAGTAGGGTTAGAGCGGCTTGAGGGTATTCAGATGATGGAAAACCGCAGCTTCCGATTCGAAGCCGCGCACATGTTCATGCCCTGTGAGCAGCGATAAGGTACGGCCAATCGCCCGGGTTGGGGCGCTGGCACCATACACCAGCAGTTCGGCCAGCATGGGATGCTGGTAGGGCAGCAGCAGCGTTTCCGAAACAGTCAGGCCCACAGGTATACGTATGTCACCTGTCAGTTCGACGACGACATAAGTCGGCTCATTCATGGTTTCCAGAGCGCTCATCAGCACACTGAGGGCCTTCTGGATGTCGGCACGGTCGATGGGTGAACGCCAGGTCATCTTGAGTGCGTTGTATGTGGGCAGATACTCCACCTGTACCGTGGGTGTGGCCGTCGATGACATCGAGACTCCCATGAAAATCATAAAGCCGTTATTACAGCACAGAGTCTATTATGAAACCGTCTTCCCCGGGGTGTGCGATGAGAAACTATGAAGAATGCGCAAATTTCATGCTGTTCATGTCTATACCTGCGGGCAATCACACCCTATAATGCAACTCTCCCGTGTGTTATCCGTACAAGGATAGGGATAGACCCACCACAGAGGATGAGTAATCATGAGTCAAAATCATGCGGTTATTCGCGTTCGCGGCCTCACCAAAGAACTGCCACTTGGCAAGGTTACGGTTCACGCGCTGCGCGGTGTGAATATGGACGTCTACCGGGGTGAGATGGTCAGCATTGTCGGGCCTTCCGGCAGCGGCAAAAGCACGCTGCTCGGCTTGATCGGCGGCCTGGACAGCCCGACCAAGGGCACAATCGAAATCGACGGCGTCGATATTTCTCGGATGAATGAAGATCAACTCACGGAGATTCGGAATGAGAAGATCGGTTTCATCTTC
>JAIOHO010000128.1 GCA_019912905.1 Anaerolineae bacterium | reverse complement strand
AAGCGCAGCAGCCCGATGGTCCAGGCCGGGACGGCGCTGGCCTGAAGCCCCGGACGGCGCAGCCCATCCAGCGACAGCGCGCGGTGAGCAGGCACAAAGATCATCAGAAAGCTGATGAGGCTGATCAGGTAAAAGTGATTGAGGTAATGGGTCTGGTCGAGCAGGAACCAGTAGGTGAAACCGAGGAAAAACAGCGCGGCACTCCACCGGTAGAACAGGCCTGCCATCACGAACAGGGCCAGCAGCGCCAGGATACAGAAAAACACGACCATCCAGAAACCGGGCAGCGGTTTGAGCCATTCGAACCCGGCATAGCCGAAAAAGTAAGTCGGTTCGACGTAATAGCGGGCGATCCAGCCATGATCGAAGTAGCGCCAGATTTCCCACAGCATGATCAGGCCAAACGCGAGGCGGAAATACACCAGCGGGGCGATGGCCGTCGGCGCAAACAGACGTGCCCATCCCGCCGGGCGAGCATCGTCCCCGCTGGTGGATACGGAGGCAGTCGATCGTTCCAGTGCAGCAGACATTCTGATAGTCCCATTTCCTCAAGTTGTTCATGGACCTGATACGCTATTATAGTAAAGAAACGGTATTTGAACGTCTTAAAGGCGGGTACAGCGCCTTCAAGCTGGCGAAAAAGGGACTTATTCCACAGGGTAGGAACATGAGAAAAGTGTATGGCTGGGTACTGTTATTTCTGGGAATCGTGGCGGCGGTGCCATTGGCAGCGGCGCAGGATGCCGTCACCGTGCCGGATGTGACCGGTCTGACGGTGCCGGTGGCGGCGGCCACGCTCAACCGGGCCGGGATCGGAATCGGTCAGGAAATCAGCGCGCAGTGGACGGCGGAATCCGGCTTTCCGCAGAACAGCGTCGGGGCACAATCGGTGGCGGCAGGTACAAGCGTAGACGCTGGCACCAAAATCGACCTGACCGTGCTGCGCTCGCCCAATATGCTGCTGATTTACGATGACAACGATTTTACCCTGATCAACCAGACCGGCGGCAGCATCGACCTGAGCGGCATCAGCCTGCGCGCGTTGGATGGCAGCGGCGCGTCCTTCGCGGCCAGCCGCTGGGGGGCGACCCTGCGCGAAGACCGCTGCGCCCAGGTCTGGTCGGTCAACCGCAACGGACCCAAGGGCCTCGATGAATGCGACTACATCGAACACTGGCTATCGACCACCAACGGCGGCGAACATTTCTGGACGGGAGCAGGCGGCGCGACCCGTTTCGCGGTGCTGCAAAATGGGATCGAGCGCGTCCAATGTCCGGTGGCAAACCCGGGGCACTGCGAATTCTATCTGCCTGCCGGGTCTGCGGCGGGGGATGCGACCGAGCATGTGTATTTCGCCTACACTCAGGACCGGCTGGCGGTGATCAACAACACGACGGACAAATGGATGCCGCTGCAAGGACTGCGGGTGCTCAACAATTTTGCGCCGACCAAAGGCGCGCCCGTAACCTTTGCCGACGCGACCCTTTATGGCCGCAATCTCGACCCGGTTGCCAATATCAACCAGCTTGCGCCCGGCCAGTGCATTTTGTTCACCAACAGCAGTCCCACCGCGGAGACTCCGCCGCAGCCCTGCGACGTGGTGGCGCGCCTGGACGTCGGGCCGTCGGTCATCTTCTGGGGTGCGGCGTTTGATGTCGAAAGCATCACCGACGATCAGCCGCACTCCTGCCCGGTGGCGACTGCGGACCGTTTGACTCTGTGCATCATGCCACGCTAGAGGAGACTTCGTGCGACTTCCGGTTGAACTTAAAATGCGGTTTATCCCTGGCCTGCTTATCCTGATCGTATTGACTGCGCTCCCAGCCTGCGGCGCATTCTCCGCGCCGACCCCGACCCTGACCCCGACTCCGGTGCCTTCGTCCACGCCTACTCTCCCGCCCAGCGAAACACCGATTCCTTCTGTCACGCCGATTCCCGAAGCGACCGAGGAGCTGCTGCCGACGCTGGAGATTCCGGCGCATGTCGGCGAAGGGGTCGAGCCGCCCTTCCGCGTCACCCTGCCCGACAACTGGCAGCATGGTTATGACACGCTGACCCTGCCGGATGTCGATGCCGTGCTGCGCGCCATCCCGCTGGTGGTCTATCAGGGGCCGGTCACGGGCGGCACGGGCACGATCGTCGTGCTGTGGGGCTTCCCCAACATCATCGCCAGCAGCCCGCTGATTCTGCCCGGCACGCCGACTCCCGCGCCCGATCTGTGGTCGGACGGTCTGCGTCTGTTCCGCACCACCATGGTCGATCAGGGCTGCAACGCCGGGACCGACCTGGAACGCCCCTACAGTGTCGGCGGGCGCACCGGCAGGGGCACCAAGTTCGCCATTGTGGACTGCCCCGATACCCCCGACACGCGCGGCTGGTTCGTGGGCGTACAGGAAGGCGGGTTGAATTTCGTCTTTTACGTCTATACCGAGCCGATCGAAGCAATGGACACGGCAGACACTGAATTGCAGGCGATTCTCGATTCGGTCGAGTTTCACGTAGACGAAACACAGGCCAACGATTGACCGACTGCAACTTGCAACACCCGGCATCAACCTGTACTCTATACCCTCGTGTGTCAACCGGGTTCACAGGATAAGGGATTGAAACGCGCAGGAATCGCCGGGTTTGCTCTTGTGCTCTGTCTGTTGATGGCGTGGAGGCCAGCCGGGGCGCAGGGGATCGAAGATACGCCGCTGCCAGCCGATGCGACCCAGGCTCCCATCATCACGCCGACGCCGCTGCCTCGGCCCGCCCCGGTCAGCACCGTCGAGCAGGACGGGACGACCGTCGAATTATTTTTCTCCACGATCGCACAGGGGCAGGTCGGGCTGGTTCACGTCATAGGCGCGGGACTCGCCGGGGCACGGGCACGCCTGTTTGATGACCTGATCGACTTTTTCCCCGTCGAGGGCGACGGCTTCTATGGCCTGCTGGCGGCCAACATGGAACAGAACCCGCGCAGCTATGACCTGACCATTTTCGCCTGGTACGACGACAACCGCCGGGTGAGTATCGTCCTGCCACTGGACATCGTGCGCGGCGATTTTATCCGCCAGGACATTACCATGGCCCCTGACCGCGCCTACCTGGTCGATGCGGAGATCGAACGCGGCGAACTGGCGAAGCTGGAAAGCATTTTCAGCCAGCGCACCCCCGAACACCTGTGGGACGCACGCGGCTTCCAGATGCCGATCCTCAACTCCACGCTGACCTCGCCATTCGGGGCTTTCCGCACCTTCAACGGCATCCTCCAGACACGCCATACCGGATGGGATATTCGCACGACGCTGGGGGTGCCGGTCATGGCCTCGGCCTCAGGCGTGGTCGCTTATGCCGGGAGAATGGATATTCGCGGTAATATTGTGGTGGTCGATCACGGCTATGGGATTTTTACCACCTATAACCACCTGTCGCAGATCCACGTGACGCGCGGGCAGAGCATCGTCAAAGGGCAGATCATCGGTGTGACCGGCGATACCGGACGCAGCAGCGGGCCGCATTTCCACTGGGAAGTGGCCGTCAACGGCGCGTTTGTCGACAGCATTCAATTTACACAGACCTGGCTCCCCTGAAAATAAGGACTGAAGCGGCCATGTCGCAGGGCATCCGTGTGGAATTCGATAACCCCGAGCAGACGATCATTCGCTGGGATTTTAAGGGCCGCTGGATGTGGGATGACTGGCACGATGGGGCCAGCCGCGCGCTGGAGCTGCGTCAAATGGTCATCGACACGCCGGTGGTCCCGGCCATCTTCAATTTTAAGTACAGCGGGCCGGTGCCGATGGGGGCACTGCCGCACATCCGCACGGCGGGTGAGCTGATGGACCCGCGTGATTACGTGGTCGTCGCCAATGGCAGCGGCTTCATCCGCTCGCTGGTGGATGCCTTCTGCACGCTCAACCCCAGCTTCCGCGATAAAGTGATGCTGGCCGACACGCTGGAAGAAGCGCGCGCGCTGATCGCAAAACAGGCGGCAGAATAGCATTTCCTCGCGCCGTTCCTGTGTTATAATGGCGGTGAGTGGGTTCCTTGTGACCCATTATGACCCAATCTGACAACCCCGACAGCCAGGACGGAATTGGTTATGTCCCTGTTGACCACCACTAATCTTGCCAAATCCTTCGGCGCAGATGACATCTTCGACGGCATCAATGTCGAAGTGCCTTACGGCGCACGTATCGCGATGGTCGGCCCCAATGGTGCCGGGAAAACCACGCTGCTGAACATCCTCGTCGGCCTGGATGTGCCCACCGAAGGCAGCTTCACCATTGCCCGCAATACCCGCATCGGCTTCCTGCCGCAGCGCCCGGAACTGGTCGGCGATCACAGCCTGTGGGAAGAAGCCCTCAGCGCCTTCAGTGACCTGCGCCGTATGGAAGCGCAGTTGAACGAACTGGAACAGGCGATGGCCGACCCTGACCAGCACGACGCGGCGCTGGCGAAATATGGTCCGCTTCAGGAGCGCTTCGAACTGGCGGGCGGCTATACCTACGACCAGCGGATGAAGATGGTGCTGCAAGGACTGGGTTTCGACCCCGAAGAGGATTTCAACCGGTCGCTGGTGATTCTCTCCGGCGGGCAGAAGACGCGGGCGCTGCTGGCCCGGCTGCTGCTGGAAGAACCCGACCTGCTGGTGATGGACGAGCCGACCAATCATCTCGACATCCAGGCGGTCGAATGGCTGGAAAATTACCTCAAGGGATTTCCCGGCGCGGTGCTGTCCGTCAGCCACGACCGCTATTTCATGGACCACTATGCCCAGATCGTCTGGGAGCTGGACTACGGCACCATCGAGACGTATCGCGGCCATTACAGCCATTACGTCCGCCAGCGCGAGGAACGCCGCGAACGCCTGTGGAAAGAGTGGGAATCGCAGCAGGAATTCGTCTCCAAGGAAGAAGCCTACATCCGCAAGCACATGGGCAGCCGCATGACCAGCCAGGCCAAGGGCAAGCTCAAGCGGCTGGAAACCATGCGCAAGCGCGGCAAGCTGATCGACCGGCCCCGCCACAAAAAACGCAGTATGCACCTGAACATCAGCCGGGTCATGCGCAGCGGCGACCAGGTGCTGCGGACGCGCAATCTGGCGGTCGGTTATCCCGATGACCCCGCGCCGCTGTTCGACGTGCCCGACATCACGCTCTATCGCGGGCAGGTGGCCGCCTTGATCGGTCCCAACGGAGTCGGCAAGAGCACGTTTCTCAAGACGATCATCGGCCAGCTCGAACCCCTGCGCGGCGAGGTCAAAATCGGCGCGTCGGTGGACATCGGCTACTTCGCGCAGGCCCACGAACGACTGCATGACGACCAGACCATCCTCGACGAGATCATCGCCACCAAACACATGCCGGTCAGCGAGGCGCGCAGCTACCTGGGCAGCTACCTGTTCAGCGGCGATGACGTCTTCCGGCCCATCAGCACCTTATCGGGCGGGGAGCGCGGGCGCGTGGCGCTGGCGAAGCTGGCACTGTCCGGGGCGAATTTCCTGCTGCTGGACGAGCCGACCAATCACCTCGACATCGACAGCCAGGAGGTCTTGCAGGCCGTGCTCGATGATTTCCCCGGCACGATCCTGCTGGTCAGCCACGATCGCTACCTGATCGACGCGCTGGCGACGCAGATCTGGGCCGCCGCGCCGGGCAGCCTGGACGTATTCGAGGGGACCTATGCGGAGTACATCGGCAAGACTCAGCCGCAGGCCGAGGTCGAATCCAGCCACAAGGTGGTCACCAATGGCCGTGACAAAGCGGCTCCGGCGAGCGGCAAAAAACACGGGCTGAATCCCTACGAACTCAACCGGCGCGTGTCTGAACTGGAAGCCCGCATTCACGACCTGGAAGCGCAGATGGACTCGCTGACGGCGGATCTCGAAAAGGCCAGCGCGCGCGGCGACAGCGACCGGGTCCATGCCCTGGGCATCGCTTACACGCGCACGGAGGACGACCTCGAACAGGCGCTGGAAGAATGGGGCCGCCTGGCGGAGTGAGGGCAAGCAGAAGAAAACGGAAGAGATTTAACGCAAAGACGCGAAGGCGCAAAGGGAAACTGGCATAGGAGAATGCAACTTATCGGCCCTCAGCCGTAATGGTTGCCGATTCATGATGCCCTTCCTGTCCTTTGGACCCCATAACCTTTCGAGGACGATTGTAAACAGTACGATCACTAGCTGCCACAAGTTGCACCAGCCGCCAAAGTGATCGCTGGCACGCGCCAAACACAGGACAATCTCGATCACTGCCAGGCTCATTGAGTACCGAGAATGCAACTTATCGGTTCTGTGGCACGCTAGAAAACCTGTCTTTTCTTTGCGTCTCTGCGTCTTTGCGTTAAAAAATCCCTAATCCTCGCCTGCTAGCGCCTGTGCCACTACCTCATAGGCCGGTTTGGGCTGGAGGGTCTCGTCAAACAGCAGCGGCCAGTCGTCGTTCCCGGTGAAACCCGGAATCCACGAGTAGGCGTCGCTCACGCCCCAGACGACGACCGTATCACAGTTGGGCGCATCCAGGCAGGCGCGCAGCACGTTGGAATAGACCTCCGCCTGTAAATCGAGCATGGCCTCGCGGCCCCGGTTCGGGTCGTGGATGCGCATGTCCAGTTCAGTCACGGCCACCTTCAGGCCCAGGTCATTCAGGCGGATCATCACCTCGCCGATGGCGCGCGGGGTGGCGCTGCGCTGCTGCTGCCAGATCAGGTGCATTTGCAGCCCGACGCCGTGCACCGGCACGCCCTCCTCGACCAGCCCCTGAACCAGCTTGTAGATCGCGTCGGCTTTGAGGCCGGGCGTGTCGCCGTTGTAATCGTTGTAGTACAGCACGGCCTCCGGGTCGGCTTCGTGCGCCCATTCAAACGCTTTGGCGATGTAATCCGGCCCCAGCGCCCGCAGCCAGATCGTGTCGCGCAGGCGGCCATTATCGGCCACCGCCTCGTTGACTACGTCCCATTCGTGGATGCGCCCCTTGTAGCGCCCGACGACCGTCCTGATGTGTCTTTCGAGAATCGCCGCCAGCTGCTCCGGCGAATAGGTGTCCTCGTTCAACCAACCGGGCTGCTGCTGGTGCCACACCAGCACGTGGCCGTGGACGCGCATGTGGTGGGCCTCGGCCCAATCGAGCAGCGCATCGGTGTGCGACCAGTCGTATTCGCCCGGCGCGGGGCTGATCGGCCCGAATTTGAACATATTCTCCGGCGTCACGAGGTTGAATTCGCGCTCCGCCAGCGCGCGGTAGTCCGCATTGGATTTGATCGCCTCGGTATGGATCGCCGCGCCGATATAAAAATCCCGCGCCGCCGCCAGTTCGCGCAGCGGCAGCGCCGGTTCCTGTCCGTTGACCATCGCCACCCCCAGAAATATGAGGAACCCGATAAACGCCTGTCGCATCTGCATACCTCTCGTATCTGGCGAGTGATTGTATCGCAGAGGTGAGCCGCTGTCTTTTGAGATGTCGCGGAGGCGGTGATATAGTGGACGCATGTATATCCACAGTTGGGATCAGCTATGACATCTATCGCCGTCATGGTGAGCCGCTACCTCCCGCGCCGCGCCTACAACCAGCTTCAGGATGCCTATTTCTGGCTGCGGTCGCTGCCCTATCTGGGCCGCACCCGAGAATGTCCCTGCTGCGGCTGGCATCTGCGCCACTTCAAGGCAGTCCGGGGGGCACATTCGGTTCGGGTTCTGCCCGCCTGCCCGCGCTGTCATGCCACCGAGCGCCACCGCTGGTTATGGCACTACCTCGCGGCCCAGACTGACCTCCTTACCGCTCCCACGCGGTTGCTGCATTTTGCACCGGAATTCTGCTTTTACCGCCGGTTCCAGCACATGCCGCATATCCACGTGGTCGGGACCGACCTGGTCGATCACCGCCGGATCAATATGCGCCAGGACATCATGCAGCTTGCATTTGCGGATGACCAGTTTGATGCGATTATTTGCAGCCATGTCCTCGAACATGTCCCGGACGACCGCCGCGCGCTGGCTGAGCTGTTCCGAGTCCTGAAACCGGGCGGTTGGGCTGCCCTCAACGTGCCGGTACGGATGAACCAGCCGACATACGAAAATCCGGCCATCCTCACACCCGCCGAGCGCGAGCAGCATTTCGGCCAATCTGATCACGTGCGCTGGTATGGGTATGATTTTGTCGATCGTGTTCAGGCGGCTGGTTTCGTGGTTACGGTCGAGCACACCCGCGATCTGTCGCCCGACGTGATCGAGCGCTATGGACTGGAGCCGGACGCTGTGATGTTCTTCTGCACCCGACCGGGCGCGAACTAATCCTTCAGGCGCGTCAGGCTGTCCGCAGCATACCCGACGTGCGCCACCCTTCAAGCTAATTGACAGGAGAAGGCCGGGTTTCCGTCACATCAGGGAGGCCAACACCCATAGACCACCGGCGCAGGTGGGTCTATGGACGGATCGCAGCCGGGTGCTATAATCGGACACGAAATATAAATTATAATTTCGATCATGAAAGGGGATTTCACCATGCGGTTAGGCGGCGTGGATGAGTGGTTCGGCGGCTGGCTCAAGGTCACCGAAGACGTGGCGCAGAAGATCGACGCGCTCGGCTTCACCGGGATCGGCCTGCACTATCCGGGCGATCCGATGGAGCAGAGCCTGGACGAGGCCCTGCGCACCAAGGCGCTTCTGGACGCGCATCACATCGACATCGTCCAGTTCTGGGGCGGCTATCCCTGCATTATCTGCCCGGATGAAGACGCGCGCCGCGAGGGGGTGCGCATCGGGCGCAACATCGTCCAGCGGGCGGCGGAGCTGGGCGCACAGGTCGCGGGCATCCGTCCCACCAGCCTGCATCCCACCAGCCAGTGGGGGCCGCACCCGCTCAATTACGCGCCGGAGACCGAAGATCGCCTGGTCCGTAGCCTGAGCGAGATGGCTGAAGCCTGCGAAATTTATCAGGTGCCGATCACGCTGGAAGTCCACGTGACGACCACCCTGCGCGATGCGGAGACCATCCGCCGCCTGATCGACCGCACCGGCTCCTCCTGGATCAAGGTCAACGCCGATCTGGTCAATTTCGTGTCGGATTTCCACGCGGCTTACCACACGACCGAGTTGATCAATCACGTCTTTGATGTGCTGGGGCCGTACATCCTCACCGCCCACCTGAAAGACGTGGTGGTCGATGCGCCGCTGGTCGTCCACATCAGCGAGTCACGCCCTGGCACCGGCCTGCTCGATTGGGACACGCTGTTCCGCCGTTTCGAGGCGCTGCTGCCCGACGGCTACGCGCTGATCGAACACCTGACGGATTACAATGAAGTCACAAAGGCGCGGGATTTCGTCGTCGGCAAGCTGAACGCACTGGACATCCCGATCCGGCAGTGACATAAGTTGTAGGTGGGGAACAAATGGAAAACGATGGTTCTGAACTGCAAGAAGAATTGGATTTGCTTGCAGCGGCTGTTCGAACCACAGAGAAGAATTTCAACGATTTCAATAATCGGCACTTTAATGGATTAAAAGAGGAGATCGTGATTCACTGTATTAAGCGTAGTGGTGATCTAGGAAATGGCTGCCTTATAGCGGCAAAAACAAAATTACCACAATCACTGTATATTTTGACACGTGGCCTCTTTGAAACATTAATTCACATCAATTGGGTTATAGTGTCTGATGAAAATGCAAAAACCTTTGCCGACCTTACTCTCAATGAGGTGAAGAGAACAGGTCGTAATAGTATGAATAGAGGTTTCGCTCACATAACAAATCGAGAAACAGGAGAAGATGTAACTAAAGAAGCAATTGATTTATATTTTAGTGATCTTTCCCGAAGGCCCACTCTTGAAAATATGGCTAAAGCTGCTGGGCTGGAAAGGTTATATGTTGTGTTTTATGGTTTTCTGTCGATACAGTCACATGGTTACACATTTAGCTTATCCTTACCCTTTGAAACGGTTGATGACGAGCTAATGCTCGCAGTTGCCAGCGCAAAATCACTGGTACAAGCAATAAATCTTGTAGCAGAAACATGGATTGTAAGGCGAAAAAAGACTTCAACAAATGATATATACGATATTTTAGTTATGTAGACTCTTTTGCGTGTACGCTAAAGAAAACAGCATTCTGGCAAGGCACTTCTATCGCACCAGCAAGATTGAGAAGTATTGGAGGGAGTCATGAAAGTCACCTATGACTCTGAAGTCGATGTTCTGCGCATCCTCCTGAGCGAACAGCCGATCGAGGAGAGTGACGAATCGAATCCAGGCATTATTCTGGACTATGATCGTGAAGGCAATATCGTCGGAATCGAAATTCTGGATGCCTCCACCCGGGTGGGTAATCCGCTCTCGGTGGAATATGCCGTGACCGGGCGAAGCAGCTAATGTGTTAAGCGCGCATCTGCGCTATCAAAAGAGGAATTATTAATGACCCAACCATTTGATCTCAGCGGCAACGTCGTTCTGATTACCGGCGGCGCGCAGGGCATCGGCCAGGCGACCGCGCAGTTGTGCGCCGAACGCGGCGCGACCGTCGTCATCGCCGACTACAACAAGGACGGTGGCGAAAAAACCGTGGCGGACATTCGCGCCAGCGGCGGGCAGGCCGATTTCATCCAGACCGATGTGCGCCGCCCGGAGCAGGTCGAAGCTGTAGCGACCTTCATCCGCGAGAAGTACGGCAGGCTGAACAAGGTGGTCTGCGCGGCAGGTGTGCTGCTCGGCCCGTGGATGACGCCGGAAGAATTCCCGGTCGAGGATTTCGAAAAGACGCTCGACATCAACGTGGTCGGGCCGTTCCTGTGTGCCAAGTACACCACGCCCCTGCTGGAAGCGGTGGATAACGGCGTGTTCGTCATCATCGCCTCCGGCGCGGGGGTGTTCGGCGGGAGTTCTTCCCTGGCCTATGGGTCGAGCAAGGGCGGCGCGAACGGCCTCAGCATGACGCTGGAGCAGCACCTGGGCAAACGCGGCATCCGCGTCAACACCATCTACCCCGGCAACATCATCACCGACATGAAAATGAGCGTGGACATCGAAGCGGCGCGCAAGGAAGGCCGTCCTGAGCAGGACGCGCACGATTACGCACAGGCCAATTACGGCCTGCCGCCCGGCGTCGCCAAGGTGATCGCCTTTGTGATCAGCGAAGAAGCGGCTTACCTGCGCGGCGGGGTGCGCACCCGCTGACTCTTGTTTACAACAGATCGGCCAGACTCTCGAAATCGACGTCGATGTACGGGAGATTCTGGTCGATTTTTTCTTTTCGCCCGGTCATGTAGCGGGCGCACCAGGGGTCCTCCCAGTAATTGTCGAACTGGGCGCGGATCTGGGCATACAGGTCGATTTCGCGCAGCTTCAGAAAGTGCGGCATCTCGCGCAGCCAGGACGCTTCCAACTGATTCTCCTCGCGGTAGCCGCGCAGGAAATGAGTCATAAAGTAGGGCGTGAAATCGGGCCGGTTGTCCTGCCACAGGGAGGCATAAAACAGCACGATGGCGATGTCATTGGCAAACCAGCTGTAGGCACAGTCATCGAAGTCGAAAAACGTCAGCGTGCCCTGGGCATCCACGAAGAAGTTGCCGCCGTGGGCATCCTGATGGATGAGGCCGTAATCACTGTCGCTGCTGGGCAGGCCTTCGAGATGGACCAGCAGCTGGCGATAATGATCCAGCGCGATGGCATCTTCCGGGTCGGACAGCCACTCGTCGGCATACAGCATATCCGGGGCGTTCCACTCCGGGCGCTTCCAGGCCGGGTTCGGCAGCCAGTAGGTCTGGGTGCGCGCGTGCATCCGGCCAATCGTCCGGCCATACTGCTCAAACAGCGGCGCATCCCAGATCGCGTAGCTGGGCGGCTCGCCCTGAGCCTTGACGAAGGCCGTCGTCAGAAACTGCTCCCCCTGCCCATCGTCGATGCGTTCGACCAGTTCGCCATCCGCGGAGGGCACGGCCCGAGCGACCGACACCCCGCCATCCGCCAGGTAATTGAGCCAATCCACCTCGCCCTGGATCAGCTCCACGCTGCGGCGCAGGCTGTGGCCGATGCGCAGGACATACGACTGTCCGCCGCGCTCGAATTCGTACATAAAACTCTCGAAGCCATCCAGCAGCTGAATGTGACCGTCCGCGATGTGGTAGCGGCGCATGGCCTCGGCCAGAATGCCGTCGTGATAGCGAGACTTAATGTGCGCTTCCATCGCCGCGCCTCCAGTTTCAGGTCCGTTTTTCTGACCTGTTATGACCTTTTCAGAACTCCACATATGGTAATCGCTGCGACCGCAAAATAGAAGGGCGACTGGATGGATTGTGTCAGCGGCCTACCAACATGCGCAGGAAGAACCACACATTGGCCGGGCGTTCGGCCAGACGGCGCACGAAATAGGGATACCAGGCTTCGCCGTAGGGCACATAAATGCGCATCTTCTCCCCGGCGGCGGCCAGTTCAGCCTGGCGGTCGCTGCGCACACCCAGCAGCATCTGGAACTCGTAGCGCTCCGGCGAAATCGTGTACTGCCGGATCAACTTCTGCACGGCCTGAATCATGCGTTCATCGTGGGTGGCGAGGCACAGGTAGGCATGGTCCGACCCGGTCAGGTACAGCTCCACCAGCCGGACGTAATTGGCATCGACCTCGACTTTGTCCGGGAAAGCGATGTCGGGCGGCTCCAGGTAAGCGCCTTTGCACAGCCGGATAAACGACCCTTCCGCCGCAAGCTGCTGCATGTCCGCTTCACTGCGGCGCAGATAGGCTTGAATCACCGTGCCTACGTTTGAGAAATCGTCCTCATCGCGCAGGGTGCGGTACAGGCGCAGCGTCCGATCGGTATGCGGGCTGCCCTCCATATCGATGGTGACTGGGATGCCGCAGCTCTTCGCGGCGAGCAGAATCTGACGCAGGTTGTCCCGGCACAGGTCTTCGCCGATGTCCAGGCCCAGGTGGGTCGGCTTGACCGAAACACTGGCCCGCAGGTGTTGGGTATGAATCTGTTCAATTAAGGCAAGGTAGGTGGCGACAACCGCTTCGGTGTCTTCGGCGCGGGTGATGCTTTCGCCGAGATAGTTGAGGGTGACGAGCAGGCCCTGCTGGTTGAGCTTTCGGGCAGCCTCCACCGCATCATCCAGTGTTTCCCCGGCTACAAACCGGAGGGCAACCCGGCGGGCCAGACCCCAGTGTGTTGCAATTCTGCGCGCCCAACCCGCAGCAGAGAGATACAGCAGCAATCGACGCAGCATAGGCAACCTCCGTCCTGCTATTGTAGCAGATTCGAGGCTGCCTGTTGAAG
>JAIOHO010000127.1 GCA_019912905.1 Anaerolineae bacterium | reverse complement strand
GTTGGACGATTACCTGCGTTGGGCAGGGTCTGCTGCTAACGAGACGCCGCTCAACTTCCATCTGGGCGCAGGACTATATCTGGCGGCGATTGCTGTCGGACGCAGGCTGTACATCCAGACCCCGTGGCGGCAGCAGGTGTTTCCCAATCTGTACATCATGATCGTGGCCGTCTCGACTTACTACCGCAAGTCGGCAGGCTTGAGCCTGGCCGCCGAAGTCGCGCGGCTGGCGATCCCGCACATGATGATGCCGCAGCCCGGTTCGCCGGAGAACTTCATGTCGATGCTCGGCGGTGTGCTGCCGCCCAACTTCTCCGAGATTCCGCAGCAGGATCGGGCGCGTTTGGAGAAGGGTAATCGTTATGCGGCTCAGCGCGGCTTGCTGCGCGATGAGCTGTCCGGTTTGTTCAAGTCGATGGGTAAAGATTACATGGCCGGGCTGAAAGAACTCATCATGACCCTCTACGACTGCCCGGCTTACCTCGACAGCAATACCAACAACAAAGGGCTGGTCGTGATCCGTGATGCGGCGCTGTCCATCTTGGGTGCAGCCACCCCGGCAGAGCTGGCAACGGCGCTCTCTTCGGCGGACTGGTTCAACGGCAACCTGGCACGCTTCAGCCTGCTCACACCGGAGACGGATTACCAAGAACGGAAAGCGATCTCAGAGAGTCAGCCACCGACAGATTTAGCCCATCGTCTGCGCCGTTTGCATGAGAAGCTGCCTGATCCCCCATTACCGGATGCGTTCGGTGAGAAGTTGACGAGCGAAGCCTGGTCACTGGCGGCGGACATCTGGCCGCACACTGCTGCCTACGAGCAAGCCTTACGCGCCATGACCGCGCCCCGCTCCGCGCTGGATGATCGTTTACGGGCCATTTACGGACGTTTGCATGTGCAAGCAATCAAGGTCGCCATCCTGCTGGCGGCGCTGGATTGGGCGGATGATGAACAGTCCACCCCGCGCCCGAAAGTCACTGCCGCACATTGGTATCGCGCGCAGACCATCACCGAAGAATGGCGCGCTTCCGCCCATCGCCTGCTGGCTGATCTGGGTGAGAACGAAGAAGCACGCTTGGAGAACCGCATTCTAGGTCTTCTCCGCACAGCAGGGGGCGTAGCGACGGTGCGTGACCTCTACCGGGCGCTGCGCTCGCCGCGTAAGCCAGTGGTTGAAGCGTTGAAGGCGCTGGAACAGGATGGGCAGGTCATCCGGGTTGATCTACCGCCCAAGCCCGGTATGCGTTCCGAAGCTTACCGGCTGGCCGAAGAAGTAACTGTCGCGTCCGGTGACAATTGCCAGTAATTGTCGAATTGTCAATTGTCTCATCGCGTGACAATTGGAGTAAATGGAGCCAATTAGTGAACGATACCCGACGGATTAAAGAAAACTACGACCTGCGCCGCATCGTCGAGCAGGACTTGGGGCAGCCACCCGTTCGCAGTGGCCGCGCTTCGTTATATAAGTGTCCCTTCCACAACGAGCAGAAGGGTTACAGTCTGGCGGTGTGGACTGATGGCTACCGCTGCTTTGGACGCTGCGATACCAGCGGCGACCTGTTCGACTGGCTGATGACCTACCGCCGCCTGTCCTTCCCGGAAGCATTGGCGGTGTTGGGTGAATATCCTGACGAACATCGCTTACCCAGACCGCAAATCGAGACGATTACATCCGAACCACCGCCCGAAGATTGGCAGCGTGCTGCTCGCCAGGTGGTGAATGTTGCCGAGGAAACCCTGTGGTCAACTGAAGGCGAACCTGCGCTGCATTACCTGCTGGAACAGCGTGGGCTGACCACTACTACCATCCGCAAAGCACGCCTGGGTTACATCCCTGGTGACTTCCGTGAGTGGCGCGAGATTGCCGGACTGAGCGTGCCTTGCGGCATCGCCATCCCCTGGTTTGCATCCGATGCGTTGTGGGCGGTGAAAGTGCGCCGCGCTTATGGTCTGCCGAAATATGTCCAGATCGCCGGTGGCAGCACCCATGGGCTGTACAACGCGGACACACTGCACCTGAACACCGTTGCGATGTTCTGCGAAGGCGAGTTTGATGCCCTACTGGTGCAGCAGGAGGCTGGCAATCTTGTATCGCCAGTCACACTGGGCAGCGCCACCGCCCGGCTGACCTCCTGCTGGTACGGGATGCTGGTCGGCCACCGCACCATCTACGTGAGTTATGACCGGGATCAAGCGGGCAAACGCGGCACGGAGCGTTTGCTCAATCTCTCACCACGTTTCCGGGAGCTACTGCTGCCACATGGCAAAGATATCTCGGACTTCTATCTGAATGGGGGTGATATAAGCGCCTGGCTTCGAATTCTGGTCTTGGAAGGAGTGATGACATTATGAGTCGTATTTCAGGAATAGCCCTAAATCGCACCACAAGCGCCGCTAAGCGCTTGACAAAAGCATCAACGTACAGTAGTTTGTGGGATGTACAAAACATGCGCGAATATAAGGCAAGCCGTGCAGGGTGTCCTACCACCCCACACGGCTCTAACCCGACACTGCATGTACCAGTAATCGGGCTGCTAGGCATTATACAAGACCAGCTATCCCTTGTCTTGCATCGAACAGGCAGCCCTACTGACTTATGCGTCGGTTTGGGCTGCTTTGTATTCCGTATGCATTGGGAGGGACGTTAACCATGCGTCGTTACGTCTTCTCTCAAGGCACAGTTCGGATTGAGGATGGGGTCTATCGCCCTCTTCTCAACAAAACACCATCTTCCAGTCGTGGCGGTGTCCTGCTCATGATTACACCACGAGCGGCGGATGACCCGAATGAGACGGATACACAAGACAAGGAGAATAAAAATCATGTCCAGCAGCAACCATAACCCTCGCTTTGGGGTGGTTATCCTGCCAGGTGGTCAGGCTGCAGAACAGGAACACCACTGCACACAGGCCATTCTGGATCGTCATGGGCACGCCGTCGCTGTATTTCAGTTCCCGGATTATCAGGCATTGTTCGATGCCGCTTCAGCCGAACAGTTCGACGCTGTGATTTACGACAGTCGCGCGGCGACTGAGCGTGAGCGCACCTTCATGCACCTGCTCGGCGAGGTGATGTGGCATCGCTATGGACTCTGCCTGCATCATCTGGACGCGCCGGAGACCAATGATATTGATCCAGTCTACCGGCAGTTGCTGACACGGATACTGCTCACCGCCTTTGGCGATCCTGAGTGTGGCGTGCTTCAGCCGCGGCCTTTTGGCTATGCCTTGGTTGATGACCATCCGCAGGTCATCTCTGAGCAATCCGAAGCGATAATTCACCTCATACGCCGCTACAGTGCAAACGGGAAATAGACGTTATATCAAGG
>JAIOHO010000126.1 GCA_019912905.1 Anaerolineae bacterium | reverse complement strand
GTTCTAAACACCGCAGATTAAGCCCCACCAATAAAAATCATCCCCGACCCTGCAAAAATCGGCTCTGTTCGTCCGACTTTGGCCTGGTTTCTCAATCAGAATGCCCGCAGCGCGCACCTGTCAGGATAGTTCGTCCAGGTGTTCCGGTTCCACCGGGCGGCCACCGACCACGACCGGAACAGCCTGATTCCAGAGTTTGGAACCGGTCTTGTCCAGAATTGGCTCGGCGGAATACTGGGCCAGGTAGCTGCGGCGCATCCTGGGGGTGGTGTTCTGCCCGCTGCGGTGAAAGGTGCGGCTGGAAAAGACGACGATGCTGCCTGCTGGGACGATGGCCGGAATACCGGGATCATCCCCGTGATAACCCACCTTGTCGTTGGTGCCTTCTTCGACGGTGTGGTCGAACAGGTCGTCGGGCTGCATCCCGGCGCGGGCGTAGGGCAGCACATAGACGGTGCCATTTTCGACGGTCATGTCATCCAGCGCGCACCAGCAGGAGAGATAGGGCCGGTGATAATGGCCGATGTAGCCCGAATCCTGATGCCAGGCGAATTGCGTACCGACTTCGGCGGCCTTGACGACGTACTGCTCGTTGAACAGGTAGACGTCCTCGCCCAGCGTGGCGCGGCCAATATCGGCCATCAGGTCGCTGAACAGAAAGTCGGTAATCGGCTGGCTGTGCCGCCACTGATTGGAGATAAAGTAGCGTTTTTTATAGTGGGTGATGCCCATCGAGGTGACACCTTTGGCTTCCATCTCGCGGTCGCGCTCGTCGATGAACCGCTGGCATTCCGCTCGCAGCCCTTCCAGCGCCGCGTCGGGGATCACCCGTTCGAGGATAAAGTAACCTTCGCTGCGATACTGCTGGATCTGGTCGTCCGTAATGTGCATCCTCAAAAATCCTTTAGCTACAATCACCGGCAAAATGCGGCCCGGCAGAGACTCGAAATTTTTCCAGCCGCCTCTGCCGGGCAGGGTATCCTTATCGTCACAATCAGGGCATGACAACCCACTGGGAGACGTCGGCCAGCCGGTCGATTTTATCCTCAATGCGCACCAGGCCGACCGGGGCATCGGGGTCGCCATCATAGCGTTCGATGCGTTTGAACTGTCCCTCCCACGACAGCGACGTGATGACGGTGGCATGATCGGTGACGATCCTATGGGTGTAGGCATCGGCCCAATCGAAGTAGCCCATGATTTTCATTTCATTGGCGAGGGCCGTGACTGCCTGCGCATCCCCCTGCGTGATGCGGACGCCCACCTCTTTGACGTGGTCGAACCCCAGGTAAACGACCGTGCCATCCTCATACAGGACCAGTTCGTAGACCGGGCACATGCCGAAACATGGCTGCCGTTCCAGGCTGATGACTGGCGATCCGCCGCTCATGAAAAAGGGCAGCGACGGCCCCGCGCCGGTCCACTGCGCGGTGCCCGCGATCCTGTCAAGCCAGTTTTCGAGAAACGGCAGCGCCAGCGGCGCGGAATCATCCCCGGCATAGCGCACGATGCGCTTGGTCTCGCCGTCGCGGGTGACCGAGGTGATCACCGACGGCAGATCGGTCACGTTCTGCTGGGTGTATTCATCCTCCCAGGAAAAATAACCGGCGTCGTCAAAGATGCGGACGAGTTTCTCCACGACCGCCGGGTCGATCATGGTCGTCTGCGTGCCGGTGACCTCGACGAAACGCTCCCCTTCGTAGGCGACCGTGCCATCGGCGTAGATGGTGACGGTGTACATGGGACAGGTGCCGAAACAGGCAGTGCGCTCCAGGGTCAGCCGGACCTCGTGATCCTGGGCCGCGGCGGGCAGGATGACCCCGGCCAGCGCCAGCAGCAGCAGCCAAACTACTCCATAACCAGCTTTCACGTGCATGGCAGTGATCCTTTTCTCTCTGCAATTATTCGCGCAATGAGGACGCTGGCGCGGCCCAAAAAGTTCCCTTTTGCTCCATTAAACGCGGGATTGCGGCGGCTGGCAACCAGATGCCGGTCTGGGAGTGGCTCTTTTTTCTCAGCGGGCAAGGTGGTATGTTCAGGGTCCGCAAAGATCACGGAAAAGGGAGGACGATGGAAACCCGGAAAATTGGCTCACTGGATGTCTCGG
The DNA here is from genome assembly GCA_019912905.1 of Anaerolineae bacterium. Taxonomy (GTDB): domain Bacteria; phylum Chloroflexota; class Anaerolineae; order Aggregatilineales; family Phototrophicaceae. The sequence goes on along the minus strand of JAIOHO010000126.1, from coordinate 2,958 downwards.
TGGTCGGGTTGGGCTGCAACAACTTCGGGCGGCGGTTGGATGCCGAGCGCACGGCAGGTGTGATCGACGCTGCCCTGGACAGCGGAATCAACTTTCTCGATACCGCCGACATCTACGGCGCGGGGCAGAGCGAGGAATTCATTGGGCAGGCCCTGCGGTCACGCCGCAGCCAGGTGATCCTGGCGACCAAGTACAGCAAACGGATGGAAGGCCAGGGCCAGGGCGCGCACCCGGATTACATTCGGACCGCTGTCGAAGCCAGCCTGCGCCGCCTGAACACGGATTATATCGACCTGTACCAGCAGCACGATCCCGACCCGGATGTCCCGATTGCGGACACGCTGGGCGCGCTGAACGACCTGGTGCAGGCAGGCAAGGTGCGCGAGATCGGCTGCTCGAACTTCTCTGCCGACCAGATCCGCGAGTCAGACTCGGCGGTTGAGAACGGGGCGGCTCGTTTCGTCAGCGTGCAGAACCGCTACAGCCTGCTGCATCGCACGCCTGAAGCGGAGGTGCTGCCGGAATGCCGCCGGTTAGGACTGGCGTTCCTGCCCTTCTTCCCGCTGGAAAGCGGCCTGCTGACCGGTAAGTTTCGCCAGGGCCAGCCGATCCCGGAAAATACGCGGCTGAGCGGCAACGACAAGGTGCTGACCGAAGCCAACCTGACCCTGGTGGAAGCGCTGATCGGATACGCCGAGGCGCACGGCCACACCATCCTGGAACTGGCGGTGTCGTGGCTGCTGATGCGGCCTGCGGTGGTGTCGGTCATTGCGGGCGCGACCAAACCGGAACAGGTGCGGGCCAACGTCGGCGCGGCAGGCTGGCAGATGACCGAGGCGGAACTGGACGAAATCGAGGCGCTTATCGCCGCGCACCGGCAGTAACCTACGGCGGCAGGCAGATGCCGCACATCTCAACGAACGGACCACATGACTCACAGCGCAGAAGCAGATCGTTTCCCGGGGGTGGTCATCGGCGCAGGCATGGCCGGACTGACCGCCGCCGTTCACCTGGCCGAGCGCGGGATTCCACCGCTGGTGCTGGAGGCGGACCGCCTGTGGCCGGGGGGGCGCATGGCCGGGGGCGCGCCGGATACGTTCGAGTATGCCGGGCGCACCTGGGCGTTCGATTCCGAGCATGGGATGCACGCACTGTGGGGCAGTTACGACAACCTGCACACGCTCATCATGCGCACCACCGACCTGACGCTGAATCCTTCCCCCGGCGAGGAGTGGATCAACCGCTGGGGCCGCGACGTGCGCGTGATCGAAGCGGGCAACGCGGTGCGCTCACGCTGGATTCCCGCGCCGTTCCATCACCTGCAACTGCTGTTTGATCCCGGCATCTGGGCAGCCATCACCCCGCTGGATTTTCTGTCGCTGCCCGGCCTGCTGTTCAGCATCCTGATGACGGTCGGCATGGACCCGCTGGCGGAGGAACTGGCGCTGGACGGACTGATGATGGACGAATTTTTCCGCGGCTGGACGCCCAACCTGCGGGCGACCTTCACCGGCCTGGGCGTGAACCTGCTGGCTGCGCCCAAAGAAAAAATCTCTCTGACCGCCTTCATCGCCGCGCTGCGTTTTTATACCCTCCTGCGGCGCGACAGTTGGGTGCTGCATTACCTGCCCGCGCCGCCGCACGAATGCCTGCTGAAGCCGCTGATCGACTTCATCGAAGATCACGAGGGGATGGTGATGATGGGCGCGACGGCGCAACGGCTGGAACGCTCCGGCGAAGGCTGGCGCATCACCATCGAAGATTCGGTGCGTGGGGGGATGCGTTCGCTGCTGGCCGAGCGCGTCATCCTGGCCGTGCAGCCGCCCGCCGCGCAGCGCCTGCTGATGAACAGCCCGGACACCACCGAAGCCGCCGCGCAAATCCGCTTCCCGGAGGCCGTCCAGAACGCGACCGTGCGCCTGTGGTTCAACGCCAGCCCGCGCGAGGGCACCCCCGGCGGGATGCTCACCGGCGATTTTCTGCCGGATAATTTCTTCTGGATGCACCGGCTGTACGCGCCGTTCCGCGAATGGCACGAGGTCACCGGCGGCAGCGCGCTCGAAATGCACGTCTACGCCGACCAGCGCGTCCTCAGCCAGCCGGAGAATGTGCTGCTGATCCAGTGCCTGGACGAAGCGCAGCGCGCTTTCCCCAACCTGCGCGGGCATTTCGTGCATGGGACGGTGCGGCTGAACACGCTCGATCAGACCCTGCTGCGCATTCCCACGCGGGAAAGTCTGTGGCTGAACACCCCCTGGCCGAATTTGTATGCCTGCGGGGACTGGATCGGATATCCCACGCCGTCGCTGTGGCTGGAACGCTCGACGGTCACAGGCATCGCGGCGGCTAATGCGGTGCTGCAAGCGCACGGGCTAGAGCCGTTTCCCATCCAATCGCCCCGGTCCCCAGAAGCCCCGGCGCGGGTGCTGGAAGCGGCGGTACGCCTGTTCCGCCGGACGCTGGGCCGGGTCATCCTACGCGGCGGGCGGGCAATTCAACATCGCCGCTGACCGCTCCTGGCACCTGTCCCATTCAAAACCGCTTGCCGATTGAATTATTCGTCTGGCACTACCCTCCCTGCGGTGAGAGTGGTACGCTTTGAGGCGCAATAACCAGTTTACAACACACGGGAAATCTCATGGAACAACTGCCCTTACTCCTCGGGATTGGTCTGATCGCAGGCGTCATGTCCGGTATGTTCGGCATTGGCGGCGGCGCGATCATCGTCCCAGCCCTGATCATCTTTATGGGTTTCGACCAAACCCTCGCTAACGGCACGTCGCTGGTGGCGCTGCTCATGCCCGTGGGCGTTTTCGCCTGCATCGCTTACTACCGGCAGGGCAAACTGCGCCTCAAACCGGCGGCGGCGGTCGCCATCGGCCTGGCCGGGGGCGCGTGGTTCGGCGCGGCACTGGCGCTCGACCTCGACCCGACAATCCTGCGCCTGCTCTACGGCCT
>JAIOHO010000125.1 GCA_019912905.1 Anaerolineae bacterium | reverse complement strand
CATCCATCACCGGTTCACCGCTCAACAGCGATGTCCCCAGGTCGCCCCGGATTCCCTGCCACAAGAAGCGCAGGTAGCGCACCCCGACCGGGTCCGTCAGGCCGAGGCTGGCCCGACGTTCGGCAATCAGGGTCTGATCTGCGCCGCTGCGCGTAAGCTGCGTTTCGATCGCATCACCCGGCAAAATCGCCAGCGTAAAAAAGGCCAGCGTCGCCGCTGCCCACAGCACCAGAATCCCGGCCAGCAAGCGCCGCAACAGCCACCCCATCATCCCGTGATCATAATGGCATTATTCAAGAGTGGAAACCAGCCGTAAGGATCAAATGTCAGGCCCGACACCGCCGCGCTGCTGGCGTTCAGATTCACCTGATCGCGGATGGGCAGCACGAGTGCCTCGTCCATGATGATTCGCTGCGCCTGAGCGTAAAGCGAAAAACGCACATTGACATCCGTCTGCCGCCCCGCATCGCTCAGAATCCGATCCAGGTCCTCGCTGGCGTAACCGGTCCAGTTATTCGCGCCGCCGCTCATGAAAAAGTCGTTTAAAAACACGGGGTCCAACCCATAGGTGTTATAGGCCACCAGGTTGTAATCCCCGGCATTGATGGCATCAAGCAGCGCGCCAAACGTCGGCACAGGTTCCAGGACCGCCCGAATGCCGATGGTGCGCCACTGGTCCTGAAGCAGCTGCGCCGTCTCAGGGATGAGGCCCCAGGGCGGCACGATGACTTTGACCTCAATCGTCACACCGCCAATATCACGATACCCATTGTTGTCGCTGTCCGTGTATCCCGCGCCATCGAGCAGCGCCTGGGCCTGGTTGAGGTCATGGGGATACAGTCCGCGTACATTCGCATCATAATACAGTGTGTTCCCGGTCAAGGGTCCCCAGGCCACCGGCGAGAACTGCTGGAAAACGGCATCGATAATGGCATTCCGATTCGCGCCGAAAATGAGCGCCTGGCGCACCGCTCGGCTGTCTGTGGGAAATTGGCCTGTATTCATCAGAAACTGGAGCGGCTGGCCTGGGACGCTTTGTGGAATGAGCTGGACTGAGCTATTCCCGGTCAGTGCACGCGCATCTGTCGGCAGCAGTTCACCCATGACCTGCGCTTCACCACTTTCCAGCGCCAGCGAACGAGTCGGTGGGTCCGTGAAAAAACGGAATTCAATTTCGTTGATCGACTGTTCGTTTGGCGCAGCATAAAACGCCGGTCCCCAGGCATAATTCGGGTTGCGTCTCAGAACGATCCGGTCACCCGGTACATATTCGACGAATTCAAATGGCCCGGTACCCACCTGATGAAACTGATAGCGATCCTTCGAATACTGGCTCAACGCAGTCGGGCTGGCGATCCCCAGGTAAACCTGCGCCAGCGAATCAAGCAGCGGGCTGTATGGGTCCGACAGCACAATCTGAATCGTATTCGAGTCGACAATCTGATACCCGGCGTAGGGTCCCAGCAAAAAAGCTGCCAGTTGCGAGCCGGTATCAGGAGCCGTGATCCGGTCCAGATTAGCTCCCACGGCCTGCGCATTGAAGGCCGTGCCATCATGAAAGGTCACCCCCTCGCTCAGCTTGAACGTGTAGACCAGTCCATCCTCCGAAATGGACCACTCGTTCGCCAGCCCTGGTACAATCTCCTTCGTGGCTGGATCGCGGTAAACCAGCGTGTCATAAACCTGCCGCAGTGGAATGCCCAGTTCAGACGAGCGATTGATATGCGGATCAAAACCGCTGGGCTGCAACGTCAGCCCGTAAATGATCCGATTTGAACCTGCGCTGTTGGCAAATCCGGTTTCAAGCGCTGGTAAGCACGCGCAGAGGGAGAGCAGCAGCGAAGTGAGAATAAATCTGCGCAGCAACATGACACTCCTGGCCTTTCCCGATCAATTTCATATAATATAGCCATCATTCGCCCAAACAGGTATGGTAAATTGACTCGATACGACTCACGCCTGATCACCCCGCCCTCTGAAGAAGAAGAAATTTATCCATACCGGCGAGCCTGGTTGAGCGTTGCCCTTGAACTTGGAACCCTGTTTGGAATCGTCCTCGGCCTTTACCTTGTGACGCGTTTCATCTCCATTCCTGAAGGTTTGTACCAACCGCTCAACATCCTGATCGCGCTGCTGCCTGTCGGCATCTGGCTGATCTTTTCATGGTCCCGTGAAGCCCGGGTTCCTCGCCCGCGACAGCGCCTGGTCACGATTGTCGTGATTGCTGCGTTAGTCGCCAACGCCCTAGGTCTGCCGATCATCCAACAGGTCTTTCAGGTCGAGCGCTGGCTGCCGCTGCAAAGCGCCATTAACCGCATTATCGGCTATACGTTCAGCGTGGGATTGATTCAAGCAATCCTGATGTACCTGATCATGCGTTATACCATCTGGCCGGACCACCTGCGCGTTCGCCTGGATGCCGTTGCCTATGGAACCGCCTGCGCGGTGGGTTACGCAACGGTCGTCAACCTTGACTTTGTCCTGTCGAACGCGACATCACCTGATGTGACCGCGATGAATGTCTTTAACCAGCTTGCGCTGCTCTCCTGTGGCGGCATCATTATTGGCTATGGGCTGGCTGAAATCACATTCAACCGCTACCCGTTTCCGCTGCTGCTGGCGGCCACCATTGCACTGGCAGCCTTCGCAACCGGTGTCGGCATCCCCCTGATTGCCGGTTTCACCAATGCAGGGATCAGCCCCGAAAATCCGGTCAGTTCTGTCAATCCGATTCTGGGTGTCCTGTTTGCCACCGGACTGCTGGCGGGCATCAGCATCATATTCTCCTTTCTGTTCGATGTGGCTGAACGACAGGAAAC
>JAIOHO010000124.1 GCA_019912905.1 Anaerolineae bacterium | reverse complement strand
GTAGGCTGCCAGCCCCACCCAGAAGACCGTCCAGCGCCGTTCAGCCGCAGCGCGATCTTCGGTCACAGGCGCAGGCCGCAGCTTCGTCTCCAACTCCGCGGATAATTCCGTGATCGGCACAGGTTCAGGTGCTGCTGGTGGGATTTCAGGCTCCGCATCCGCACGAGTATGTCGGGGGATGCCCTCCTCGGCGCGCTGCGCATCCGTCACCCGCACGGCATTCTCCGACGGCACAATCTGTGAGCCAAAACGCCGGGCATAAACCTGGGTAAACTCCGCACCGAATAACAGAATCTGGGCAGAGTAGTAAACCCAGAGGAGCAGCACCACGAATGACCCGGCCACTCCATAGGTCGAGGACACGCCGCTGTTCCCCAGGTACAGGCCCAGCAGCGCCTTGCCGATGGTAAACAGCATGGCCGTAAGCATCGCGCCGACCCAGACATCCTTCCAGGCGATCTGGACATCGGGCAGTACCTTGTAAATCATGGCAAACATCACAGTAATCAGGCCAAACGAAAGCACGATATTCAGAATCTGCGTGATAAACTGCGCCTCGGGCAGCAGATTGCCGACAAAATGATGCAGCGAGGCGAGCATTGCGCTGATGGTGAGCGAAACCAGCAGCAGAAAGCCGATGCCCAACACCATCGTAAATGATAAAAAGCGTTCCTTGATCACGGTGATGAGGCCTTTGCCGGGTTTTGGCGTCACCTCCCAGACGGTATTCAGGGCATCCTGAAGCTGGCCGAAAAAACCTGCTGCACCAAAGATGATGGCGGCCAGCCCAAGAATCGTGGCGATCACGCCAGACGACTGGGTGGCAGAATTCTCGATCATGGTTTGAATCATCTGCGCGATGTCCGGGCCGACCTGCCCCTGGATCTGGCGGACGATTTCACCTCGCGCCGCTTCCTGGCCGTACACCAGCCCGACGACCGCAATCACGATCACCAGCAGCGGCGCAATCGAAAAGGCCGTGTAATAGGCCAGCGCCGCCGCCAACCGAGGCGCTTTATCCCGGTTCCATTCGTCGAAGGTGGTTTTCATGAGGTTAAAAAGGGTTCTGGCTGTGTTCATGCTTCCCTGCAATATGTACTGTCTGATCCGTGCAGCAACTTCGATCATAGGCCCTGCGGCACAGGCTCAACAGGTTCACCCGGCCTATTCCGAGACCCGACCACTGACCGGGCACCGATTCGCATCCCTGTGGCACAATCCGGTCAAAATGAGCATTCAATGGGAATCGCTTGCCGCCTCCATATTTTGTAAGCATGCTTACAGAAGCTTAGGGGTGCACCACCCATAGTTGAAGGTTGTCTGTTGTGATGCAAATTTCTATGCTATAATCGCGAACAGGCGTTCTATCATCCCCAATTCTACAGGAGGTAAGATGAAAGCAAACGGTTCTCGAATGATCATCGCTGCCGTTCTGGTACTGCTGCTGGTCGGCATTTCAAACGTGACCTATGCTCAGGGCGGCACCTTACGAGTGGGCATCAACGCGCCGGAAGTGCTGGACCCAGCCCTCGGTTCAGCCGATTCTGAAATCATGTTTAATCGTAATATCTATGACTATTTGATTGAGATTCTGCCGGATGGCAATCTGGCCCCGAATCTCGCCCAGACCTGGGACGTGAGCGAAGACGGCCTGACCTACACCTTCCAATTGGTCGGCGGGGTTACCTTCCATGATGGTTCGCCCTTCACCGCAGCCGATGTTGCCTTCACGTTCATCCGCCTGAAAGAAGTCGAATCGCCCGCGCTCGGCCTGCTGCGCGATTATGAAGTCGCGGCGGACGGCGACCTGACCGTCGTCTTCACCCTGCCAGAAATCAACGCCGATTTCCTTTATGGCGTTGGCTCCAATTTCGCGCCGATTCTCAAGGATGGGACCAGCGAGCCGAACGTACTGGTCGAAGGGGACAATCCCTACGTGAACTTCAACGGCACCGGACCCTTCGTGCTGACCGATTATCGCCCCGGCGAATCGGCCACGCTGACCGCCAATGGCAGCTACTGGCGTGAAGGCGAACCCAAACTGTCATCGCTGGAGCTGCTCTACATCGATGACCCGCTGGCCCAGATCGACGCCATCCGCAGCGGCGCGGTTGATGTCATCTTCCGCGTCCCGCTGGACCAGCTCGCCACCCTCGAAAGTGAAGCCAGTATCCAGGTGATCCAGAAAACCACCAACCTGCACCCGGTCGTCCGGCTGCGTTCGGATGAGGGTCATCTGGGCGCGGACGTGCGCATCCGCGAAGCATTCAAGGCAGCCACCGATCGCAATGCCATCAACGACCTGCTGCTGGATGGCCTGGGCACGGTCGCCAACAACGATCCCATCGGCCCGGTGTACGGCCCCTTCTATCACGAACTGCCGCAGCCGGCTCACGATCCGGCCCACGCCTGCGAACTCATTCAGGAAGCAACCGGGCAGGAACGCCTGAGCGGACTCACCTTCTACGTCGTCGATGCCTTTAATTACGCGGATGTCGGCACCGTGCTTCAGCAGCAGTGGGCCGAGGGCTGCATTGACGTCGATGTGCAGGTACGCGCCGAGAATATCTACTACGGCAGTAATGAATGGCTCGAAGTCGATCTCGGCCTGACCGGTTGGGGGCATCGAGTCGTCCCGCAGGACTATCTCGCCCAGGCGTATGTCTCGGATGGTCCGTTTAACGAAGCTCACTGGAGCACGCCGGAACTGGATGCGCTGGTGGCCGAAGCCGCCCGCACCCCGGATATGGCCGCTCGTTCGAGCATTTACGAACAGATTGAGGAAATCTTCGCCGCCGAAGGCCCGATCATCATCCCGTTCTTTACACCGGTCGTCGGCGCAGTCGTCAACGGAGTCGAAGGGCTGAATATGCACACCTTCCCCGGACGCACCGATTTCCGCAGCGTCACCGTCACCGGTTAACTCATCGCGTTCTGCCAGTCGAGGCGTGCGCTCGTGCGCCTCGACTTCCACAAGATTAATGCTATGACCAGCGCACCCTCCACCCTCGAACCTGCGGCGGAATCTCGTTCCGTTTTTGCACCTGCGGTCGTATTCCGTCAGTTGGCCCAGCACCCGCTCTCGCTGGCGGGCACGGCAATCGTTATCCTGTTCCTGCTGATCGCGCTGATCGGCCCCCTGCTGGCTCCTTACACCTACGATGAGCTGATTCCGGGCGCGCGTGGTCTGCCGCCTTCATTCGAACATCTATTTGGGACCGACCGCCTGGGACGCGACATTTTCAGCCGGGTACTGTGGGGCGCGCGCGAGGTGATCCTGATACCGGGTATTGCCACCATCCTGGCAGTGACGATCGGCGCGGCCCTCGGCCTGACACTGGGCTATTTCGGCGGCTGGCTGGATGAGATCGTGTCGCGCTTCCTCGACAGTCTGCTGGCGATCCCGGCGCTGGTGCTGGCCCTGGTGCTGGTCGGGACAATTGGTCCCTCGGTCGTTGGCCTGATTACCGTGATCGTGCTGTTGTATGTGCCCATCGTCACCCGCGTAATCCGCAGCGCAACGCTCAACATCCGTGCCAGCGGATTTATCGAAGCCGCTCAACTGAGAGGCGAATCGATCTTTTACATCCTGTTCCGCGAGATTTTACCGGGGGTGCTGCCTGCGCTGGCGGTCGAGGCGGCCCTGCGCTTTTCCTACGCCATTTTCCTGACCGCCTCGCTCGGATTCCTGGGGTTGGGAGTCCAGCCGCCGTCACCGGACTGGGGCCGGATGGTGGCCGAAGCCCGCCAGAACTTTGCCCGTTCACCCTGGGAACTGTGGTTCCCGGCAGCAGCCATCGCCGTGCTGGTCATCGGCGTTAATCTGCTGGCGGACGGTCTGCGCCGCATCTTCCGCTACGAGGGCCAGATGCGATGATCCCGGTGATTGAAGCGAAAAGCCTGTCCATCGACTACAAACTGGGCAGCGGCTGGGCCAATGCGGTCCACGAGGTTTCGCTGTGCGTCGATCCATTGGAAATTCACGGGCTGGTCGGCGAGAGCGGCAGTGGCAAGAGCACCCTGGCGCTGGCCCTGATGAATTATCTGGCCGGGAACGCGCGCATTGCCAGCGGCGAAGTGCGGCTTGATGGTGATGATCTGGTCGCCAAATCGCTGGCCGACATGCGCCACATCTGGGGCCGCCAGCTTAACCTTGTCCCGCAGGACCCGCTGGCGTCGCTTAACCCCTCGTACACCGTAGGCGACCAGATCGCCGAGATTACGCAGCTTCACGAAGGAGTGTCGCGCCGCGCCGCCTGGCAGCGGGCCATCGACATGCTGCGCGAAGTCAAAATCGCCGACCCGGAGGCGGTCGTCCGCCGCTATCCCCACCAGCTTTCCGGCGGGATGCAGCAGCGCGTGACCATCGCCATGGCCCTCAGCACCCACCCGCGTCTGCTGGTGCTGGATGAACCGACAACGGCACTCGATGTGACTACGCAGGCGGTCATCCTCGACCTGTTCCGCGAACTGATTCACGAGAATCAGGCCGCCGCTGTGTATGTCTCGCACGACCTGGGGACAGTCGCGCAGCTCTGCGACCGCGTGACGGTTCTGTACGCCGGGGAAGTGATGGAAACCGCCAGCGTGCAGGGATTATTCACCCAACCGCTCCACCCTTACACCGCCGGTT
>JAIOHO010000006.1 GCA_019912905.1 Anaerolineae bacterium | reverse complement strand
GGCCTTCGGTAAATGCGGCGGGCAGCGCCTCAAACGAGTCGCCAAGCAGGATCATGTCGGCCACATTACGGGTGGCGCTGCTGCCACTCTCCATCGCAATGCCCATATCGGCTTTCTTGAGCGAGAGCACATCATTGACTCCATCGCCCATCATGGCGACGTAATGTCCCTGGGAGCGCAAGGCATCCACGAGCGCTTCCTTTTGCTGCGGCGTGATGCGCCCGAACACGGTGCTGTCCACCGCAGCCTGCGCAAATGCGGTGGCCGACATGTCGGCCAGATCCGTACCGGACACATAGCTGAGATCACCGGGGAATCCTGCCTGTTTCGCCAGCGCTGCGACGGTCTGCGGGTTATCCCCGGAGATGACTTTTACGGTGATGCCGTTGTCGATGAATGACGACAGTGTTTCCTTGAGATGTGGGCGCAGTTCGTCCGTAAACGTCACCAAACCGAGCAGGGAAAGATCCGGCAGCATGACCGCCCCTTCCGCATCATGGAGCTGCACCGGGTCCGGCGCATAGGCGAAGGTCAGCACCCGTTTGCCTTCGGCTGACAGTGCCGCCAGGGTCGTGTCTGCTTCAGCAGGCAGATGCCTGAGATACGGCTGGAGCATTTCCAGTGCGCCGATGACATACACTCCGCGACGATCCTCATCATCCAGGGCCACCGCGCTCCATTTCAGCCTGGACGAAAAGGGCACTTCATCCAGAAGCGCATGTCTGCGTCCTTGCAGACCGTTCATGATGGCCTCACTGGTTTTGTTGGTCGTGGTCTGGCTGTAAGCCACATCCGCTAAGAGAGCCTCAAGCTCCGCCTGGGTTTTCTCGAACGGATGTACCGCGTCATAGAGGATACGATTGGCAGTCAGGGTGCCGGTTTTGTCCGTACACAAGACGGTCACACGGCTCAGGCTCTCGACCGCATTGGCCTGCTGCACCAATGCGCCTTGCTGGACGATGCGAACTGCGCCCATTGCATAGGCGATAATCACCATCAGGAACAGGCCGTTGGGAATCAGACCCGCAATAACCGCCGCGAACTGCACCTGACGCATAAACGGTGTTTGCGAAAGAATGGTGGCCGCCAGCATCAGGGTGCCCATGAACAGGGCCAGCGCCATCAGCAGCCGCAGGATGAAGTTGATCTCATGCTGTAAGGGAGTCAGCGCGATCTGGAACTGGCGAGCGGTGGCGGTGAGCTTGTTGGCAAAGCTGTCGCTGCCCACGCGGGTGACTTCATAATAGCCACTGCCCGATACACAGAAACTGCCCGAAAGGATTTCGTCGCCGACAGCTTTCTGGATGAGGTCGGATTCGCCCGTCAGCAGCGATTCGTCCAATTCGGCGTTTCCCGTTCCCACCACGACCCCATCCACGACCATCTGGTCGCCGGTGTTGATCCTGATCAGATCACCCAGCACAATTTCGGTGGGGTCAACGGTCCGTTCCTGACCCTCACGAACGAGGATCACTTTAGGGCGCGTGAGCAGCGCGATTTTTTCGAGCTGCTGCTTGGCCCGAATCTCCTGGTAAATGCCAATCAGGATGTTCAGGCCGATCAGTCCTACGCTGGTCACGGCATCACCGACCCGCCCAATGCCGATCATGACCGCGCCAATCGAGAACAGAATGATATTAATGGCATTCAAGACATTGGAGCGAATGATGTCCGCGTAGGAGCGGCTGGTGCTGAGCACCACATTGTTGCCCTGGCCCTGCTGTCTTCGCTGCGCAGCTTCAGCTTCTGTCAAACCTCTCAGGGTGGTCGATTTATCAAGGGTGCTGGATGCAGCCATCGTTTGTGTTCCTCAATCCGGTTAAATCTTTCGGGTCAGAAATAAGAGAAGCTGCCTCGACTCTATCGGACACATTTTACCTGACAACCTGACGATTCAAGAAACTCGTCCGATCCTCAGGCCAGGCTGTGGTTCGCATCCAGAAAACGATTGCGGTAACGCTGGAGTGCAAGGAGTATCAGGAACGAATAGATGCTGTTGAGGACGATTGAGAATTGATTGAAATAGAACGACAGCGTGTTGATCAAAGTCAGCGTGATGACCAGCGCTAACATTCCCAGTGTGATGGCCTCGCTGTCCCGCTTCAAAAAGAAAACCAGCGCACCGACAAACAGCAGCAACCCGGTCATCACGTTCAGCGCGCTCATGACCAGATACCAGTTCAGGCTGGTGGCGCTTCTGATGTTGGCTTCATCCAGCACCAGGGCCGTCAACAGGTCGGGTACCGAATTCCCATATCCGGCCAGCGTACTGATCAGGACGAACAACACGAAGAGGGTAGCGAACCCGTTCAGCAGAAACACCACGATCAGGAGCCGCCGCATCCGTCTTTGTGAGAAAAAACGATCCTCCAGGCCCTTGACCTGCTCAAGCACCAGAAGGACTCTGGACGGTCGGTCAGGAATCACCGTGACCGCGTCCGATTGTAAGAAGGCCAGAATATGCCGTGACAGTTCGGCCAGGTCGGGCCGTGTCGTCTGATCCGCAATCCCGCGCAGACGAGACACCATCGCCGCCTGCTCACTGACGGACAGATCGTCTTCAAGGACTTCTTCCAATTCATCCAGCACCTGGTACATGACCATACGAACGTCCGCAGCCCGCTGGCGCTGGCGGCGCTTGATCACCAGATAGATCATCAGGATCGTCAAAAAAGTGACATAAATGAGCGGCGCAGCTAACGGGAAAAAATAGTCATTTTGCTGAGTGATGAATTTACCGACCTCGTCGATGAACAGCCCCACCCCCATGCCCCCCAGCACAGCCGACAGGTCCTTAACCCAGCGGTTGACAAAGATGAACAGCAGCAGCAAGGCGCTGGCTTGCAGGAGGCCGCCCCAGAGCGCGTGGGCAAAGTGGAAGGTCTCATTTCCGATCTGAGGATAACCCGTCAGTTCAAGATACAAACGCGTCGCCACGACGGACGTCGCAAACGCCAGCACCATAATCAGGACATAGCGGCTCGCGCTGGCTCCAACGATGGGCCGATGCAGGTTTGACAAGGGACCCCCTTTCTCACGGACTGCCGTGTGCCCGCGCCGAGCGTAAAGACCGATGCTGCCGATTTTATCGAAAAAGTGCGTCCAGAACAGGTGGGGCGCAGTCCCTCGCATCGAACATCCCCCATAGGTGGATACAGGCCGCGGTATTCCAGCGCTGCCTCCTCCACCACGCGGCGAATCGGCTGGACCCGCAATCCAGGTGGGGACTGCTCGACAGGATGATTTCTCACTTGCCCCGAACGCCTCAGCGCACTAGACTCCGGGTACATCCTACCCTTTCTGGAGGCCGTGCCGTGAGCAGCTACACCCCGCAGCAGTTCGTGGACTCCTGGCGCAACACGCCCCTCGGCGAGCGTCAGGGCTACCAGATCCACTTCCTCGACGTGTGCCGCCTGATCGGGCACGAGCCGCCCCGTCCGGAGGGTGTGGACACCAGCGGCCATATCTTCACCTTCGAGTATGGCGTCAAAAAAGATACCGGCGGCCAGGGTTTTGCCGACGTGTTCTATGAGAATCACTTCGCCGTCGAGTACAAAGCGCCGGGCAAATACAAGGACCTGGCCGAAGCCTACCAGCAGCTGCTCCAGTACCGCGAGAAGCTGAACAACCCGCCGCTGCTGGTCGTCACCGACATCGAAACCTGGGAAATCCACACCAACTGGCCCAACACCGAGAAGCGCGTCTACAAGTTCCGCCACGAGGACCTGGCCCAGCGCCCGTCGGTCCTTCAACAGCTTCGGGATTTGTTTGAAGCGCCGGAGCGCCTGCACCCGCGCCGCAATACCGAACAGGTCACCGCCGATGCTGCCCGCGTCTTCCAGATCATCGCCGACAATATGCGCGCCTGGGAAGCGGAGCCGGAACGCATCGCCCATTACCTGACCAAGCTGGTCTTCTGCCTGTTTGCCGAGGATGTCGGCCTGCTGCCCGCCGGACCCAAAGGCGACGCCGGAATCTTCAGCGAGATCATCGAGCGGACGCGCACCGACCCGACGCGCTTCGTGCGCTACACCCAGGACCTGTTCCAGGCGATGGCCGACGGCGGCGACGTGCTGTTCCAGCGCATCCCCTGGTTCAACGGCTCGCTGTTCGATGACGTGACGGTGGAAGAGCTGTCGCTGGAGGCCCTCACCGAACTGGAACGCGCCTCGCGGCTGAACTGGGAATCGGTCGAACCGGCCATCTTCGGCACGCTGTTCGAGCGCAGCCTGGACCCGTCCAAGCGCAGTCAGTTGGGCGCGCATTACACCAGCCGCGAAGACATCCTGCTGATCGTCGAGCCGGTGCTGATGCAGCCGCTGCGCCGGGAATGGGACGCCATTCAGGAGGAAGCCCGCCCCATCCGCGAGAAGTACGAGGCCGCTTTGCTGGGCAGCAACCGGCGCTTGATTACCACCTACGGCAGCCAGTTGGACGCCCTGCGCGAACGGATGCTGCATCCCCTGCGCGAAGTGCGCGTCCTGGACCCGGCCTGCGGCAGCGGCAACTTCCTGTACATCAGCCTGCAACTCTTGATGGACCTGGAGAAAGAGGTGATTTTCAGCGACCTGTTCACCGGCATGACCCAGCCAATCCCCGAAGTCCATCCCCGCCAGATGTACGGCATCGAGATCAACCCGATTGCCCACGCCCTGGCGAGCATCGTCGTCTGGATCGGCTACATCCAGTGGCGCAAGAACAACGGCTACTACCAGTCCCTGCGCGAGCCGATCCTCGAAGAATTAACCGGCAACATCGTCCAGAAGGATGCCATTCTCGCCTTCGATGCCGATGGCAGCCCGGTCGAACCGGAGTGGCCGGAAGTCGAGGTGATTGTGAGCAATCCGCCATTCTTGGGCGGAAGTCTTATAAGGGGCGAGTTGGGTAATGAATACTATGAGATTCTGACCCGTCTCTTTAGTGGTCGATTGCCCGGTTTTGCCGATCTGGTCTGCTACTGGTTCGAGAAAGCCCGATCGCATATCGCCCTCGGCAAGGCCAAACGCGCTGGACTGCTGGCAACTAACTCCATACGCGGCGGAGCCAACCGCGAGGTGTTGAAACGCATCAAAGAGAGTGGCGATATTTTCATGGCTTGGGCGGATCGACCCTGGGTCTTAGAGGGCGCAGCGGTCCGGGTATCTATGGTTGGCTTTGATAGCAAAATCCAGTCGGAAAGAACCTTAGATGGTCTACTTGTTGAAACAATTAACTCTGATCTGACGGCATCTGTCGACATAACTACGTCAATCCAATTACACGAAAACAAAGACATTTCATTTCAAGGCCCCTCGCCTAAAGGGAGTTTCGACATTCCCCCTGAACTTGCATATAGAATGCTTGAAGCTGTCAATCCAGATGGCTACAACAATGCCGATGTTGTGAAACGAGTAATCAATGCAGCAGATATTGTTCGGACCAACAGGGGTTATTGGACAATTGACTTTGGACCACATGCATCAGAAACAGAAGCCCAAAAGTACTTGGAACCATATGCATACCTGAGAGAGCATGTATATCCGGTTCGGCAGAAAAACAACCGGCAAGCCTACAAAGACCGTTGGTGGATATATGCTGAAGCACGTGTAGGGATGCGGATAGCATTAGAAAAGGTGTCAAGATACATTTCAACACCGCGCGTGGCGAAACACCGCATCTTTGTATGGACACAAAATGACGTCATGTCTAATGATGCGATCATTGTTTTCGCTCGTGATGATGACTACTTCTTCGGCGTGCTCCACTCGCGGCTGCATGAAGTCTGGTCACTACGAATGGGCACATGGCTCGGTGTGGGCAACGATCCGCGCTATACACCGACGACGACCTTTGAAACCTTCCCTTTCCCGTGGCCGCCGGGTCAGGAAGACACGGCCAGCCCCGCTTACCAGGCCATCCGCGAGGCAGCCCGGCGGCTGCATGAAGAGCGCGACGCCTGGCTGAATCCGCCTGGCCTGAGCGAAACGGCGCTCAAGACTCGCACGCTGACCCACCTCTACAACGCGCTCAACGGCTGGCGCGGCACCGAGTCGATCCGGGTCACGCCGGAAGCGGCGGACTTCGCCCCTCGTCTGGACGAACTCCACCGGGCGCTGGATCGGGCCGTGTGTGACGCCTACGGCTGGTCCGACCTGGGCGGCGAGGGCTATGCGTTCAATATCTATACGCCGGAGGGTGAGGAGGAAATCCTGCGGCGCGTGCTGGCGCTCAACCTGGAACGGGCGGGCGAGTAGGAGGCTGCAAGCGCTTCGGCGCACCTGGCCTGTGAGCACGCGACCGCAGGGAGCCGCCGGGGTCGCCGCCGCGCTGACGTCATCACCCGCATCGATGCACTGGCTGCCAGCCGACTGATCGAGTTCGGGACCCGCAAAAGAGACTGTTGAAAGATTAGTTTTCGATAGGAGTGCGAAATGGTCGTGGGGGATAACCGCTTTGACTTTAATCCGGGCCGGGGCAGACGCGTGCTGCTGTCGGTGGACGGCGGGGGGATGCGCGGCGCCATCGTGACCGCGATGCTGGCAGAACTGGAAACGCAGCTTGGCAGGCCGATTTATGACCTGGTGGATATGGTCGGCGGCACCAGCACCGGGGCGATCATCGCCGTCGCCATCGGTCTGGGGATGACCGCTCAGGAGATCCTCGACAGCGTGTATAAAGACCGGCTGCCCAGGGCCTTCGGTTCACGCGGGTGGACCACCTGGTTCAACTTCGCCCGCAGCGGCTTTCGCCACCTGTACGATCAGCAGCGCTTCGTGCACGAACTGGCGTCCATGGTCGCCGGCAAACGCATCCGTGACCTGAAAAAGCCGATCGTGCTGATGACGACCAAAGACCTGCGCACCAGCAACACCTACTTCATCGTCAGCGCCGGGCCGGGTGCAGCGACCTTTGCCGATTGGCCCGTGACCGGGGCGGTGGCCGCCAGCGGCGCAGCCCCGATCTATTTCCAGCCGGTGCTGGGCAATCTGGTGGATGGCGGCGTGGGCGTGTATACCAACCCCTGTCTCGCCAATGCGATCGAGGCCATGGAATATATCGGCGCGGAAGCGGGGTTCGTGGATGGCAATGTCGTGCACCTGTCGATCGGCACCGGCTACTCACCCAATAATGCCGCCAGTGGTGCGGCCAGCCGCTGGCATATCCTCAACTGGGTCCTGTACGTGATCGGGGAAAGCCTGGAAGATACGGCTATCCAGCAGGCGGTGGTCACCCGGTCGATCTACGGCGAGCGCATGGATTTCCGGCGCTACAATCCGCTGCTGACCCTGGAAAATGTGCGCGATGTGCTCAAGGTGCCGCCGGGCAAGCTCAACCCGGGCAAACTGGCGCTGGACTCGAACGACCCTGCGGAAATCGAGTTGATGGAGGCGATTGGCCGGGCATATGCGCGGGCCATTGACTGGCGTCAGCCGGACGTCATGCCCTGGCAGACCACCGGCGGACATCCCAAACCTGAGATTATGGCGGTGGACTGGCAAGGCGCGCCGTTCAATATCTGATCGCCCTGCCTGCTACAGACTATACGAGCCGCCGGGGTCGAGCACGATGGGCTGGGCATCGGTTTCGCTGCTGACGCGGTTCGCCCAGCCAGCCACATCGACCATGATGACCGGGAAGGTGTTGTAGTGCATGGGTACGACGACTTTAGGGTTGATCAGTTTGATCGCAGCCAGCGAATCCGCCGGTCCCATCGTAAAGTTATCGCCAATCGGCAGGAAGGCCATGTCGATGCCGGCGGCACCGATCAGACTCATATCGGAAAACAAGGCGGTATCCCCGGCAAAGTAGACCCGCTGGCCGCTGCGCGTGCTGAAGACAAAGCCGTTGGGGTTGCCCCCGTAAGCGCCATCCGGGAACGAGGAACTGTGAAAGGCCGGGGTCAGTTTGGCGTGGACGAAACCGAAATCATAACCGCCGCCGGTGTTCATGCCATGAGATTCCACGCCCTGGCGGGAAGCCCAGTTCGCAATCTCTGCATTCGCGACGATTTTCGCGCCGGTGCGCCGGGCAATGGCAAGGGCGTCCGCGATGTGGTCGCCGTGCGCGTGGGTGAGGAAGATCATTTCCGCTTCAAGATCATCAGGGCTGCCCGCCGCCAGCGGGTTGCCTGTGAGAAATGGGTCGAGAAGGACCTTATGACTGTCAAACTCAAAGACAAATGCGGAGTGTCCCAGCCAGGTGAATCGAACGCTCATTGTTTACTCGCTCCTTACCACAGGGTACATCGCCTATATTTAACGTGTTTCGCAATCTTTCGCCAGTGGTAATGCCAATGTAATGGTCGCTCCGAGTCCCGGCCCGGGGCTGCTGGCCCAGATTCGCCCGCCGTTGGCCTCGACCAGCGCCCGTGCGATGCTCAAGCCAATCCCGATGCCGCCGTGCCTGCGCGTCATGTGATCTTCGACCTGATAGAACGGTTCGAAGATGCGCTCCATCTGATCGGGAAGGATGCCGATGCCATCATCCGTTACGGTGATCCAGACTTCGGTACTGCTGTGCAGTTCCGTCTCGACCCGGATGACACCGCCCGGTGGGGTAAAGGTCATGGCGTTGTTAAGCACATTGGTCAGCGCCATCGTAATGCGGATCGGATCGACGTAGGCGGTGGCCTCATCGGGCACCGGGCCGATGGTCAGCTCATGCGCTTTCGCATCTCCCAGCGACCGGGTGTCACCTGCGGCCTCCTGGATCAGCCCCTCCAGCGGCACCCGTGCGCGCCGGATCTCGGCCTCTCCTTCTTTCAGATAGCGCAGATTGGTCATATCTTCGATGATGCGGCGCAGTTGCAGCGCACTGTTCATCACCTTCGTGGCGTGTTCGTTGACTTCACCATCAGACAATTCTTTGAGAAAACTGGCATATCCCAGGATTACGGCCAGGGGGGTGCGCAGTTCGTGCGAGGCCACTGCGATGAAATCGTTTTTCAGCTTGTCCAGCTCGTTCAGCTCTTTGTTCGCCTGGCGCAGTTTTTCGACCAACCGGGCGGACTCGATGGCGACAGCAGACTGCGCCGCCAGGATCGACAGGTAGTTTTCATCGTCTTCCGTCCAGGGCAGGCGGTGTTTGTTAAGCACCTCCAGCACGCCGATGGGCCGGTCCTTGGCCGTCAGGGGCACCGCCAGAATCGACCGGGTCTGGAAACCTCTGGTGGCATCGAGTTTGCGATAATGGCGCGGGTCCTCATGAACGTCATCGACCCGGACGATGGCCTGGGTGCGCATGGTGGCCCCGGCAATGCTGTTCTCCAGGGGCACGGGCTGGCCCAGAAGATTTAATTCCGCAGTGCTGGTCGTCGTGGCAGCAAAATACAACTCGTTCCGGTTGTGGTCCCACAGCAGGACCGAAGCCGCTTCCGCATCGGTGATGTCCGCCGCCGTGTCCATCAGGAACGACAGGAGCGGTTTGAGCTGAAGCGTCGAATTCAGCACGACACTCATTTCTGCCAGATGAGTCAGAATCGCGATTCTGCGGTTTTGTGCTTCTGCAAAAGCCTCATTCATAGCGGGTTCTCTAAACGGATGCACGCAGCGAATAATCCCTGCTCAACACCTGGCAGGTCGGCGTCCTTTTGCAGTGTAGCACGACATTGGCCGGGTTCGCGTAAATGAATCTTGTGTTGGAGTTTCCTATTCTATAAAAGGTAGTCGTAATAGTAGGGGCTGTCGAAACTGTCGAAAATCACGTAATGCACATTGCAATATGGGATTCTTATCCCAAGCGACCCGCTGCATAACACAACCTTTCCCCAACATAACCAAGATTGGGTTATCCGGCAGGAAAATGTGGGATTCAACTTATGAACAGCCGCCTGTTGATAAGCGTTCGGGTTTTGCACAGGTATCGACAGCTACCTGAATCAAACGATTCTGAAACCAGAGTTATGCACAGTTTTGGGTAACGTTTTGCACAGGTATCGACAGGATTGGGATAAGTTATCGACAGGTTTTGAACAGGTGAGTTGGGATACCGGCTGGGGATACTTGGGAAAAGCGCCCCAATTCATCGGCAGACAGATCGGTATTAAGTGAACGTGTGGGGTTTCGGTTTCCTGACAAAACTTCACCCTGCACAGACGGCAAATCGCTTACAATGTAAGCAAGGAATGGGTTAACAAGCTGGGTGAACAGCCGTGGATACACAAACAGCCCGATTACTCGATAGTACGGATGCGAAACAGCGCTTCGCGGCCATCAAGAAGGTGGCCCGCAGCAAAGATGTAACCGCCCTCAAGAAGCTGGCTCAGCTGGCCGAAGGCGACCCTGATGAGCAGGTGCGCGACGTGGCGGCCAAAGCGGTCCGCTACATTAAGGCGGACAGCAAGGTAGAGGTCCAGACCGACAGTGCGGCCCCCGCCGCCCCAAAACCGCGTGAAGTGTCCGAGAAGGAACAGGCACGGGCCAAAGGGTATATCGACGCGGCGATTGGCTACCAGATTAACGGCGAACGCGACCGCGCGCTGCGTGAACTGGCGAAGGCGCTGGCGATCAACCCCAGCCTGGAATTCGACATGTTTTATAAGAGCGTCCTCGAAGAAGCGACCGGCACCACCGGCGAGGAAGCCCTTCAGATGGCACGAAACCCGGAGGAACTTAAGTCGGTTGTCGTCACCGAGAAGAAGCTCAAACACGAAAAGCGCCAGCAGGAGCACATGGAAAATGTCAACCGCTCGACGTGGGCTTCGGCAGCGATGGACCTGGTCATTTATACCCTGATCCTGACGTTTGCCAGCGTCCTGATGGTCCTGATGACCGGTCAGTTGGCCCAAAATTTCCTGACGGGTCAGGAGGCTGCCTGGGCCGCTTACAACAACGGCGAAGTCAAAAACGCGCCTGAACCCGTGGACCCAACGTTTATTTCGAGGGCGGACCAGGTCAGTACCTTGTCCTTCCCAATCGCAATTGTCGCCGGGCTGAGTTCGGGGATTGGGGGATTGATTTCGCTGCTGATCAACCTGCTCTTCACCCATCTGGCTGCGCGGACCCTGTTCGGCGGGCGGGCCACACTCCCCCATCTGGTCTATAAAGTCGCGTCGTTTTATAACGGGCGGCTGCCGATTCTCTATGGTCTCGTCTTCGTGACACTGATCTTGACGTTCGCGCTGGGCGGCGGCATCATTTCGGCGATTGGCTCCCTGGTCATCGGCGTCTACAGCCTGCTGCTGTTTTTCAAGCTGATCGGGCGCATCGGCGAAACCTATGATTTCGGCACCGGCAAAGGCTGCCTGTCGCTGTTGGTCGGCAGCCTGGTGGTTGGGGTGATCGGTGGCGTTATCTTGCTGTTGTTTAATGAACCAATCAGCGCACTGATCCAGAGCCAACGGGCATTGAGCTGACGCGGGGTTCGGTTGGCGGTGCGCATGATCGACGGTATGATTGACCCATCATCTGGCTGACGACCGGGGGGAACCTGTCAGAACCCCCTGGCGCACAAGGAGTCCATCATGTCCGAAAAGATTCGCTGGGGAATCCTCAGCACCGCCAATATTGGCCGCAACCGGGTGATTCCGGCTATCCAGCAGTCACGCAATGGGAAAGTGCTGGCTGTCGCCAGCCGCGACCTGGGCCGCGCCAGGGAATTCGCCGACGATCTGAACATCGCGCGCGCTTATGGGAGTTATGAAGAATTGATTGCCGACCCGGACATCGACGCCATCTATAACCCCCTGCCCAACAGCCTGCATGCCGAATGGAGCATCAAATGCGCCGAAGCGGGCAAGCCGACGCTGTGCGAAAAGCCCTTCGCCAGCAACGCCGCTGAAGCCCAGAAGATGGCCGAAGCCTTTACCCGGCGTGAGGTGCTGTTTGCCGAAGCCTTTATGTATCGCTTTCACCCGCAGACTCAGAAGGTCAAGGCCCTGGTCGACCTGGGCGGCGTAGGCCAGATCACCATCATGGACGCGGCTTTCAACTTCGCCATCCGTCCCGGCGACGACGCGAATATCCGCCTCAGCCATACGCTTGTGGGCGGGGCCTTGATGGATGTGGGCTGCTACTGCATCAACGTCATGCGGCTGATGACCGGCGAGGAACCCCAGGCCGGATATGCCTTCGCCGACATCGGTGAGCAGACTCAGGTGGATGAAACGCTGGCCGGGGCGCTGCTGTTTCCCTCCGGTGCGGTGGGTCACTTCGATTGCAGCCTGCGCACGGCGTCTGTCCAGGCGTATGAAATTCGCGGCACGCAGGGGCGCATCCGCGTGTCTGAAGGCTTCGTCATGAACCCCGAAAAAGACATGACCATCGAACACTGGCAGGGCAGCGCCTACAGCCGCATCAGCATTCCCCCGGCCAATTCGTACACCCTGATGGCAGAAGATTTCGCCGACGCCCTGATCGACGGTCGCCCACCGAAATATGCGCCGCAGGATGGCGTCGAGAATATGAAAGTCATCGACATGCTGGTGGCGACTCTCCAGTAGCACCCGGTTGCAGTGGATGCACCGTCCGCATACAATCAGGATATAGACAGACATTTGTTCGAAATTAAATGGCTTGTCAGGGGGTATTGATGAATCAACAGGGAAACAACAGCCAGATCATCTGGGCGATTGCGGTGATTATTATCGCCGTGATCCTCAGCCTGATTATCGTGCCTGCCGTCCAGGGGCCAGGGCCGGAAGGTCCAGCCGGACCCGCAGGCGAACAGGGGCCGCAGGGTGAAGCTGGTCCCGAGGGAGCCGTTGGCCCTCAGGGAGAAGCGGGACCTCAAGGCGAAAAAGGAGAACCAGGACCGCAGGGAGTCGCTGGTGCGGTGGGTGAGCAAGGTCCACAGGGCGAAACCGGCGAAACTGGCCCGGCGGGTGCCGTAGGTCCGGCGGGACCGCAGGGCGAAGTGGGTCCGGTTGGTCCAGCAGGGCCGCAGGGTGAACCCGGTCCGGCGGGTCCCGCTGGGCCACAGGGTCCGCAAGGCGATCCGGGCGCAGCAGCCGTTGTGGAAGATTTCACCCGCTGGTACAGCCCGCTCGGGATGCAGGGGGATGTCAATTCAGCAGGGGTCTCCTACCTGACTCTGCTCCCCGGTGCCTTTGGCAATACCCTGCGGGTGACGACGACGCAGCCGGGAGACTTGCAGTGGTTGATGCTGCCGTTCGTCGAGCAGGACAACCTGAAGATCAAGAAAGTGATCGTCTGCTACGATCTGTCGAGCGCGAACAGTTTCATCTCGCAGGTCCGGCTCTCCGAAGAAACGCTGCCGCCATCCGCGCTGGTCAAGCATGACGACCCCACCGACCTGACCAGTACCGACCCCGTTTGTGCCGAAAGCGTGGTGAACAATTATCAGCCCAATGGCGCGGTGACCCTCAGCCTGCGCCTCAACTTCGCCAGTACTGCGGATCGCATCGACATCGGCGCGATTGGCCTGGTCCTCGGCGAATAGCCCGCATCCAGACATCACACCCTCACCCCGACTCGCAGTCTGCGAACCGGGGTGAGTTTCCTTCTCAGGGCTAAAGCAGCGCAACCAGCGTAATGATCAGCCCGAAGACCGCGCAGAAGACGATCCCCTTCAGATAATTCCGCAGGTGCATGGCGCCATCAAACAGCAGGTATTCCAGCCCTTCTGTGCCGGGAAAGGCCAGATAGCGCGGGTAGAGCAAGCGCATGACCAGCAGGTCGATCACCACCGCGTCGAACAGGTTGAAGAGATTCAGCACCAGGAACGTGTTCAGATAGGCGGCGACGAACGGCAGACTGCCCGCGCTGCCTGCCTTCAGGCTGATGGTCGAGAGGTAAGGCACGCCGACGATCAGCAGCAGGAACGGGATCATCATCAGGCGCTGCATCCGTTTTTCGGCAGGCGTCTGCGGCGGGATCCTCTGGCGGATCGCTTCTGGAAAATCCTGAAGCCACAGGCGCGGATTATAGACCAGAGACCCGATAATCAGTGCTCCCAGCAGTACGCTGAGAATCGAACCGTCGATGAGAATGTGTGTCAGGTCCAACATGGCTGCTCTCCCCCTTTGGTGTTATTTCGATAGTTATAATCATTATTTTAGGTAAATCTAAATATTTGTCAAGCGAGCATTCTGCACCCCGCTTGCGTACATCCTCATTTTCGCCTGTGGCCTGCGGCGGCTTAATCCAAATTTAGGAATGGTCTCTATGGCCTCGTAAGCTTAGATTATTTAGGTTATTTTAAGAGGATTACCATTTACTTCACTCACCGTCTGGCAGCAGATGCTATGCAAAACCCCCTGGATGACTACATCGACCGCATTGTGACCGGCGACTGCCTCACCCATCTGGCAAATTTACCCCCTCACAGTGTCCACTGTTTTGTGTCTGACATCCCTTATGGTATCAACCTGAATGCCTGGGATGTGCTGCATCAGAACACCAATTCCGGTTTGTTGGGACAATCCCCGGCCCAGATTGGAAAACGCGGATTCCAGCGGCGCGGCAAACCCATCCGAGGTTGGAATCATGCCGATCGCAGCATCCCGCGCGAATATCAGGCATGGTGTGCTCAGTGGGGGGCATTGATCTACCCTACGCTCATGGATGGGGCCAGCCTGTTCGTGTTTGGTGCGCGCCGGATGCTGCACCGGGCGGTCATCGCCCTGGAAGACTGTGGTTTTCTGCTGCGGGACATTCTGGCCTGGGAGAAACCGAGCGCTCATCACCGGGCGCAGCGCCTGAGTGTGGTGCTGGAACGGCGCGGCCTGCTGGATGAGGCGGAACGATGGCAGGGCTGGCGGCTGGGCAACCTGGCCCCCCGCTGGGAGCCGATTGCCTGGCTGTTCAAACCGTATCCGCGCACAGTCACGGACGCGGTGCTGGACAACGGCGTCGGCGCGGTGAACCTGGATGCGTGTCTGATCGACGGGAAGGCCCCCAGCAACCTGGTCAACTTCCGCTTCGAGCCGGACGAGCCGCGCATTCACGAAGCTCAGAAGCCGGTCCAACTGGTGGAATTCCTGATCAAGCTGACCACCCGCGAAGGACAGATCGTACTGGACCCGTTTATCGGCAGCGGTACGACCGCAGTCGCCTGCCGCCGCCTGCGCCGCCATTATGTGGGCTTCGAGATTGAGCCGGGTTATGTGCATCTGGCAGAGGACCGGCTGCGCCGCCTGCGCTGATCAATCGGCGGAACTGGCTTCGATCGCCATGATCGAATCGGGCAGATCGCTTTCCAGATGGCGGACCGCCGGATGCGCGGCGGCCAGCAGCGTCGTCACGAGGATGATCGCACCGACCACGATCACCAGCAGGCCCATGCCCGCCCCCGGTTGACTGCCGACCAAAGGCGCAACAGCGGCCCACCCTGGTGTATTCACGGCGGGTTCGAGCACGTTGTCCACCAGGGCGGCGGTGATCAGAAACGAGAACGGCGTCAGCAGCATGCCCAACTGCCCGTAGACACCAAAGACCCGCCCCTGCATATCCGCCGGAGTTTTGTTTTGCAGAATGGTGGCAAACAGTGCGCCGATGGCGGGCAGCGGGAAAAACATGGCGAAGAGGGTCAGCCCCAGCAGCAGCGGAGTCCGCGCCGTGCCATAGACGATCATCGCGCCGCCCAGCAGCAGCATCCCGGCGATGATCCAGCGGATGCGATGGCGCACGCTGCCGACCAGGGCAACGGCGGTGGCTCCGGCCAGGGCACCCAGGTTCATGGTGCTGAGCAGGATGCCGAGAATTTCCTCGCTGCCGGTGATACTCAGGATATAGG
>JAIOHO010000123.1 GCA_019912905.1 Anaerolineae bacterium | reverse complement strand
GTTTTACAGGCCGACCCGCTGCTGGCGGCAATGCCATTCATGTCGAGATGCATCAGCAGCGTGTTACTGTCGATTCCCTCAATGAGGAAACTGGCATGCGCTGGCAGGCGCTGGTCGGGGTGGCCGGTCAGCCGGGCGCTGGGTACATCGGCCAGCACGCCCTCAATCAACCGATCACGCATGGCCTGATAATGCGCATTGTGCTTCTCGCGCTCCGCATAAGCAATTTCCAGTGCCTTCGCCAGCCCAACGATAAAGGGGGTATTGTGCGTACCTGCACGTCGCCCATTTTCATGACTGCCACCCGTCTGGCTGGATTCTAATGCGACGCCTTCACGGATATACAACACGCCTACACCTTTGGG
Source organism: Anaerolineae bacterium (assembly GCA_019912905.1). GTDB lineage: Bacteria > Chloroflexota > Anaerolineae > Aggregatilineales > Phototrophicaceae. The sequence continues at coordinate 1,869 of JAIOHO010000123.1, read as the reverse complement.
ACCGTAAAATTTATGTGCGGACAGGCTCAGCATATCGACGTTTAGCTGCTGGACATCCAGCATCAACTGGCCGCCCGCCTGGACCGCGTCCGTATGGAACAGAATCCCCCGCTCCCGGGCCAGTGAACCTAACGCCGCAACTGGCTGAATCGTGCCGACTTCATTATTGGCATACATCACACTGGCAAAACCGGTGTCTTCCTCGATGGCCTGCTCAAAATCGGCGGGATGGCAGGTGCCCTGAGGATCGACTGGCAGGATCGTAGACCGAAACCCCATAACATCGCCAAGCTGCCGGATCGTGCGTCCGACGGCTTCGTGCTCGGTGGGCGTGGTCAGCAGGTGCCGTTTGCCCTGCTGCTGGCGCATTGCCCAGGCTGCACCCCGGATCGCCAGATTGTCACTTTCCGACCCACCGCTGGTGAACACGATTTCCGACGGCTTACAGTTCAGGATCTGGGCGACCGTCTCACGCGAATCTTCGATCGCGCGCTCTGCCCGGCGTCCAAACTGATGCATCGAGGAAGCGTTCCCATAAATCTCGGTGAAATAGGGTATCATGACCTCAACGACGCGCGGGTCCGTGGGCGTTGAAGCCGAGTGGTCCAGATAAATGCTTCTTGTGGGCATGATGACCGTGCCTGCGCACAATTTTTCTGATGAAGATCATCTTAACCGAGCCGCTCCTATTTGTCATGACCCGATTTCCGCGTTGGGTTTCACATCTTAATGCGCTCTTAAAGGGATATTCGCAGGCCGCGAAATCGAAAAACCGGGGTATCTGTATTATAATTGGCCCATCTTGCCAAAGGATGTCATCAGCCCGACTCATACTGCAAGGGCTGCTAATGCTAGGAGAAGCTGTAATGACGATTATTGAAGACATTCATGCACGCGAAGTACTCGACTCACGGGGCAACCCGACGATCGAGGTAGAAGTGTCGCTGACGGATGGTTCGCTTGGGCGCGCCATCGTGCCCAGCGGCGCATCAACCGGGGAGCATGAAGCCCTTGAACTGCGTGACGGCGACAAGAGCCGTTATGGGGGTAAAGGTGTTCTGAAAGCGGTCGAGGCGGCCAATGGTCCACTGGCGGATCTGTTGATTGGCCTGGACGCGACCGACCAGAAAGTGATCGACGACCAGATGATCGCCCTGGATGGCACACCGACAAAATCGAAGTTGGGGGCCAATGCCATCCTGGGTGTATCGCTGGCCGTGGCGCACGCCGCTGCCGCCAGCGTCGGCCTGCCGCTGTATGCCTACCTGGGTGGTGTGCATGCCCACATGCTGCCGGTGCCCATGATGAACATCATGAACGGCGGCAAGCACGCGACCAACAGCACCGACTTCCAGGAATTCATGGTGATGCCAGTAGGTGCCGAATCGTTCAGGGAGGCGCTTCGCTGGGGAGCCGAGATCTACCAGCAGCTCAAAAAGGTCGTCCATGACATGGGTTTCAGCACAACCGTGGGTGATGAAGGTGGTTTTGCCCCCAGCCTCGGCTCCAATCAGGCCGCCCTCGACGTGGTGATGAAGGCCATCGAAGCCGCCGGTTACAAGCCCGGTGAAGAAGTGTTCATCGCCCTGGACCCCGCCGCCTCAGAAATCTACCAGGATGGCAAATATCACCTGGCGATCGAAGGCCGCACGCTGACCGGCGAGGAAATGGTCGATTTCTGGGACGACTGGACGTCACGTTACCCCATTATTTCGCTTGAGGACGGCCTGGCGGAAAATGACTGGGAAAACTGGTCAAAGCTGGTCGCGCGCATCGGCGACCGCGTCCAGATCGTCGGCGACGATCTGCTGGTCACGAATGTGGAACGGGTCGAACGCGCCATCCGCGAAAAGGCCGCCAATTCCCTGT
>JAIOHO010000122.1 GCA_019912905.1 Anaerolineae bacterium | reverse complement strand
CATCACCAAGCCGTTTGATATTCAGGAACTGCGCCTGCGCGTGCGCAATGCCATCAGCCGTGTCGCGCAGCAGCACATGCTGAACGCCGTGACCGAACTGCCGGAAGGCGCACTGGTCGAGGAGCACCTCACCGAATGCATTTTCAGCGAACGGGAATGGGCGGTGCTGGTGCTGTCGCTGAGCCGCCTGAGCGAATTCCGGGAATTGTACGGCTTTTCAGCCTCCGACGACGTGCTGCGGGCGCTGGCCCTGATGATCCGCAACACCGTGCAGGAAACAGGCCGCGAAGAAGACTTCATCGGCCACCTGAACGCCGAATCATTCCTGGTGGTGACCAGCCCAGCGGCCATCAAACCCATGCGGGAACGGGTGGAATCGCGTTTGCAGCAGTCCCGCGAATATTTTTACCCGGTGCGCGACCGGCAGAAAGTGCTTGAGGGCATCGAAACCGATCATCTCGCCCTGACCAGCGCATCGATCGACTCGGCTGCCGGGCCATTTCAATCGGTCGAGGCGCTGCTCGCCGCGCTGGGGAACGTCGCCCAGACGTGATTAAGCTTCTGGCTCAGCCGGTTGGCGCTCGACCCAGGCGTCATAGGCCGCGCGATCGACGATTTTGCCGCCCTGAATCTCAGTGCTTTCCATGTCGATGCGGCGGTTGGCATCAAAATAGACCGTGAGTTCGACCTGATTACACTTGTAATTCGCACCGCTGGCGAGCTTGCGCACCCAATAGCCGTTGTTATCGTCGCGCAGGCTCAGATCGTTGTGCAGATCGATGCGCACCCGCAGCACGTCCTCGCAGCGCAGGGGCTGGACGTAAAAATACACCGACCGGTTATCGCGCTCGACTCCGCTGGTATCGCCGCCGAACAACTTCTTCAAAAAATTCATCGTGTTATCCCTGCCTGACCACCTTGCCAGGCAATTATGACCACCACCCGGCACGATGCGCAAGGTGAATCTGGAAAATCACGCTCAGAACCGCCCCGTCAGCGCATCGATATAGCCGGTGAGTTCGGCGTAGCCGTAACCGCGGACATCACCCTCGATGCGCACTGCGCCCTCCCAGTAGACGATGCCGCTGCCGTGCAGTTCCTGATCCTTGAGCAGCGGTGTGAGCGTGAAATTCACGGTTTCGCCCGTGTCTGGATCATCGAAGGTCACCCGCCAGCCAGAAGGATATTCCCCGCCGGTATGTGGGCTGGTCCAGGTATCCAGCGCTTCGAGGTGGAAGGTGTCGGCAGGGATGTAGCGCTCGCTGCCATCCTGTTCGATCAGCAGTGCCTCAGAGCCTGCGCCGCCGCTGTAGGCGCGTTCGCCACCATCCGCCAGCCGGATGCGCCCAATGGTCATCTCGCGGCCATCATCGAAAATCAGGCCGAACCAGTCCCAGCCCACGGCGTCTGAACCGAGCGCGCTGGTGCTGAATTCGTGATCTTTCCAGGTATTGCCGGTCACCGTATAGGTCTCGCCACCGATGGTGACAGTGCCCTCGGTCAGCAGCCGCGTGAGCGAATAATAATAGCTGGCATTGCCCGGTTCGGGTCCCTTGGGGCTGAGTCCACTTTCGCCTTGCAGCGCGGGCCGCTTGACCTGCTGCATGGTTACGTCGAGGGCCACATCGTCGGTGGACGCGCTAATGCGCGTGCGCGTGTCGTCGGCATTCAGGCCCTGCACCTGCCAGTTTTCCAGCCAGACGTGGTAACTGGGGTCGATCTCCGCCCCGGCCAGGCCCGCGCTGTCCCGGCTGAAGCGCTCCTGGTGGTAGAACTGCTCCCCGGTCACATCGGTCACCGTGAAATGCGCCATATAAATCTGGTTGGTGCGCCACTCGGACGCACTTTCGACCGGCTGGGGCGCGATGGCCCGCCGGAAGATGGTGAACTGGAAGCCGAAGCGCCGACCGGTTGCGTCGGCCAGGTTGCCAGTGTAGTACCACCATTCGGTTTGAAAGTCGGAGTGCGGGCCGTAATCCTGGGGAAACTGCCAGTCCCAGGGGCCAATGGCGCGTGCGAAGCCGCTGGAATCCATGCCGCTGTCGGCCAGCAGCGCACTGGCAGTGACTTCCCCGCTGCCGCTGCGGGTGTCGATCAGGCTGAGACCCGCCAGCACCACCGCCGCAATCAACCCACCCAACGCGAGAAATCGTCCCATCAAGCGCTCACCACATTGTTCCGACCATCACAAACGCAGTGTAGCAGATCCACATGAAACGGATGTGAGAGAATCACAAACGGATGCTGTCTTCAAGGCGGCCCCGACTGGTCTCCAGACCCCTCCGCCTGCCTGCAACAGCCCCAGCGCAACAGCCAAATTCTTGGGAGGGTCGGGGAGGGGTCAGAGCGGTGCAGATTCAC
>JAIOHO010000005.1 GCA_019912905.1 Anaerolineae bacterium | reverse complement strand
CGAACGGGACATGGATCGAGACCTGTACTTCAATTCCACCCAGGCGGTCGAATATGGCCTGATCGACCGGGTGCTGGATCGGACCGAGGCCGCGCATGTGAATGGGCACAGGGCCTAATCAATCCCCTGACTATGCTCATCTATTTAGATACCTTATCTTAAGATGGGCATAGTCTGAGTAACTGAATGGAATTTTGTTCTCTAGGCAGTAACTTATCCACGCGAATAGCTGGTTGAAGTCATCGATTTGGCTCCTGAGATCGCGGATATGCTCCCAATCTAGGGAATCGCGTTCCTTCCCAGGCGAAATAACTTTGGTGCTAATCTGGCTCAATATCTCTCCTTCAAATACTTCGTCATCCATTCTCAGTATTTTGTCTGCCGAAGGCAGATTCTCAAACGTATCCGTATCAAGCCCAAAAGACACTACTGCAACATCATATGATGTGCCCAGACGTCTGATTTCGTCAGCCAAAATACCATCTGGAACGCGACCTGCAACGGCCAATTGAGCGGCGTGTGCCCATTTAGAGTTGCTTACGCATTGGAAAAAATTTTGGCGAAAGGTGCTTAATGACAGCTCAACCTTCAACTCCACACTTCTGAGTTTAAAGGGTTGTTCGCCGAGGCTGCGTTTGATTTCAAGCATATCATGATCTAGTTGTAAGCTGTCACCGCGCCGAACTTCGCTGCCCCATTCAACAACAACAACATCGGGGAATTTCCACTCGTTTACACCAGCTGGTTGCCTCGTTGCTTTGGTGTGCTCGATGTGCATAGGGAACTGATTGTTGAGTTCGGTGTACCGTATAAAAATGGCGCGGAATTTTTCTTCACGTTGTTGCGTACGCTTGGCTTCTGTTGCTTCTGCTTCTTCTATGCTCTTTTTGCTGCCAACAGGCTTAGATGCAAGTTCTTCTGTTTTTCGTCGATAGTAGCCCTGACCCTGATCTACCTTCGCTATTGGAGATGTGGGTTCACCCGAAAGAAGCGAAAAGTACGCACGAATCGAGCCTGAATTCGCGTCTCTGTCAAGATAAGGTCTTATTCTTTCGAGCAAGCTGGTTCCGGTTATAGCTTCTTCAGGATTTGTTGGTAGAACCTCATCTTTGCTTAAGATGTCGATAAGTTGCTCTCGCAGTGTATGGAGGTTTGCCATGTAGGAAACTTTCTACCAAATACGTCAGTATCAAACAGTATTATAGTATCCCAATCGACGGTTTGCACTCGACGCATTTTGAGACTTAAGACAAATTACAGACGGAAAGCGACATTTGCAATCTTCTTTCACGGCATCATCGAGAAGGCGTGGGTTTGACCCGCGTTGTATAATGTTGGAATACGTTAACGTGGACTGGTTCCTGCCTGTTTTTCAGGCGTATGACAAGGCTGCCGCACGATGAGCACGCTGTTAGCCAAGAATATCCACACCCTGGCGACGCTGGATGATGCCCGCCGCGAGATCAAAGACGCCGCCATTTTTGTGCGTGACCGCGTGATCGAGGCGGTCGGCACGCTGGACGACATGCCTGCCCAGACTGCCGATACGGTGCTCGACCTGCGCGATCATGTCGTGCTGCCGGGGCTGATCAATACCCATCACCACATGTGCCAGAGCCTGACCCGGGCGATTGCCCAGGACAGCGAATTGTTCGACTGGCTGACTGCGCTGTATCCCATCTGGAGCCGTCTCACCGGGGAAGCGATCTACGTCAGCGCGAAGCTGGCGATGGCCGAATTGATACTGTCCGGCTGCACCACCTCCAGCGATCACCTCTACATTTACCCCAACGATGCCATGCTGGACGATGAAATTCGCGCGGCCCAGGAAATCGGCATCCGTTTTCATGCCGCGCGCGGTTCGATGACGGTCGGACAGAGTCAGGGCGGTGTGCCCCCAGATCGCGTGGTTGAAAAAGAAGACGCCGTGCTGCGGGATACGCGCCGGGTGATCGAGCAGTATCACGACCCCGAACGGTATGCTATGCTGCGCATCGTGGTGGCCCCCTGCTCGCCGTTTACCGTCTCTCAGAGTCTGATGCGCGAGTCGGCTGATCTGGCGCGCGCATACGGTGTCCACCTGCATACGCACCTGGCTGAGAATGACAAGGACATTGCGTATAGTCATGAAGTCTTCGGCCAGCGTCCCGGCGAATATGTTGAGTCGGTCGGTTGGGTGGGTG
>JAIOHO010000121.1 GCA_019912905.1 Anaerolineae bacterium | reverse complement strand
CTGATCCGCAGCGTCGAATCGGCGCGGCTCAGCATGTAGCTGATGGCCCCGGCAGTCAGGAACGCCAGCGCCTTCATCAGCCCGTGAACGAGTAGGTGCAGCATCCCACCCGCGAAGCCGATTTCCTGACCGGCGTAGACGCCGATGCCGACTGCCAGCAGCATAAAACCGATATGGCTGATGCTGGAATAGGCGAAGATGCGCTTGACACGATCCTGCCGCAGCGCCAGCAGATTGCCGACGACGATGTTCATCGTCCCAAAGCCGATCAACGCCGCGCCCCATTCGAGCGCCAGCCCGTCCAGCACGGCCAGTGCCCGCAGCAGCACCGCTAACCCGCTCACCGTAACGATGCCGGAGAGCAGTGCGCTGATGCCGCTGGGAGCCTGGGCGTAGGCATCGGGCAGCCAGGTATAGGTGGGTACGAGGGCGATCTTGACCCCGAAGCCGATGACGAACAGAGTCCCGGCCACGATCGTGAGCGGCGACGGCGCGCTGTGGGTATGAGTCAGATCGAGCGTGCCGGTCTGGGCAAATACCAGGGCGATGCCAAACAGCACCAGTATGGACCCGGTCGCGGTTTGAATGAGATATTTGGCAGTGGCGGCCAGCGTATCGGCGCTGTCCCGGTAAAAGGCGACCAGCAGGTAAGAGGAGATGGCCGTCATCTCGAACCAGACCCACAGGTTGAACAGATCACCCGCGCTGACCAGACCGATAACCGCGCCGGTGAGCAGCAGCAGCATAGCGTAGTATTTTTCTTCGCCGGCTTTGCCGCGCAGGTCCGGCCCGGAGTAGACCGTTACCAGGGTACTGAGGAGGATGGCTGCTGCCGAGATGAGCAGGCTCAGGCCGTCAAACCCGAATGTGACCCCACCATAGACGTAGCGGAGTGTCCCGCTGGCCGCGAACTCGCCAGCGGTCAGCCCGAAGGCCAGCCAGAGGATTCCCAGTGCTGCCAGGGTCACGGTGCGTGCAGTAACCGCCAGCCGACGTCCCGTGAGGTAAATCACAGGCGATAATACCAGCGAAACGGCGACTACCGGCGGCATCGTTACCCCTCCAGATTCATCACCTCGTCCACGTCCAATGAGCCGCTGCGCTCCTGAATACGAATTGCCAGGGCCAGCCCGATAATCGCGACGATGGTATCGGCTGTGATGACCGTCAGCGCCAGACTTTGCCCCAGATTCAACTGACCGTTGAGGCCGCCTGCTACGACGAAGGCCAGCATCGCCCCTTTGACCATGATCTGAATGGCGATGACCAGCTTGATCATATTGCGGATGACCAGAAGGCCGTACAGCCCGATTCCCAGCAGAATGAACGCACCGGCCAACAACACATGCAGCGGGGTCATACCTTCTCTAGTTCCGTTTCGCCTTCGGCGGCGGCGGCGGCGGGTTGGGTTTCTGCGGCTTGGGGTGCGTTGGCGCGTGACGGGGGCCGATGCGATCTGGATTCGGTCAGCAGACCGAGTAAGCCCAGGACGCCCGCGAAGATCAGAGCGACCTGCGCCAGCACGTCGGCTTCGCGCTGCTGCCAGAAGGTGACCGCAAATGAGGCTTCGGTGGGGCGGCTCTGGGATGCCAGCAGCGGAACCGTCAGGCCGATGACGAGCAGCAGCATCGCGGCGACAAACGGCAAATTCAGCAAACGCGGCACGGGACGATCCGGCGAATCTGCGCCGACCATGCTGATGGCAAATACCAGCAGAATGGTAATCAGACCGACGCTCAGACTCAGTTCGATTACCGCCATGACGTAGGCTCCGACGAGGTACAGCATGAGCGCGACCGCCACACTGACTCCCGCCAGCCACAGCGCAGCATGAAGCAGTCGCACCGCCCGCACGGCCATGAGTGCGCACACCGCAGCGAGAAGCACCAATCCGAAAAACACGGCCAACGGATAAACCTCCTACTTATAGAGTACCGTCAGGTGCTTCGTGCATATAGTGAAATGTATCTGTCTGGGGCTGACTTTCGTCGCAATCGGGGTGAGGGCGCGATGGCGAACCCATCAAAAACACTTCAGTGGATCTGTCTTCCGCTTAGTATCCCCCGTCGTAGGGGCAAGCATCGCCTCGACCAGTTTGCGGATCGGTTGTGCTTCCCTGATGCCGATAAGCTGGCAGCGCATGAAGTGCCGCCGTGATTAATGGGATAGGCTTCCCGGCCCGATGCTTCTGAAGAAGCGCCAGAATGTATTCCACGACCTTGCCGATTCCAGCAGATATTCGGGTCCATCGGAAAGCCTATTAACATCAACCCTCTGCCCTCTGCGATGATTCTGTCTGGGACAGGACCGTGTTCACCATTACCTCGATGAAGTGGCCCGGTTCATCCCAACTCGGTGTATGAGCCGAGTCTTCAAACCAGATCAGTTCCTTATGCGGTGCCTTCAGGATGGCAAAGTATTCTTCAAGCAGCGGGTTCATCGCGTTAACATCCCAGCGCCCTTTGATGAAATACACGGGCACATCGACCTGGGTGGCCTGTGCGCGGAAGTCCAGATCATAAAGCTGTGGATAGACCGTGAGAAATCCATCACGTAATCCGAGCAGCCAGTAGACCTTGTCCAGCAGACCGTATTCCTGTGCCGCCAGCGAGTCGAACAGCAGGTTGTGCCCGGTGCCTTCGCCATGGGCGTGGGCATGCATGTAGCCGTTGAGGATATCGTTGCTGGCACCAAAGCCACCAAGCAGTTTGTCTCTGGGATACGGGGGAGGTCCAATGCGGTGCAGTCGTTCGATCGCATCCGGGCGACCTTGCTCGGACAGCAGTTCGATTGCAAATTCATACATCAGCGTGTCATTTTCAACGACATCGACCATCTGCCCGGTGGTGACGAGGGCGTGGACCAGGTCCGGGTACTGCTGCACCAGCCAGATACCCAGGATGCTGCCCCATGACTCGCCGAATACGTAGATTTTGTCCTCGTCGAAGCGTTCGCGTAAATACAGCGTCAGTTCATGGGCATCGGAGACGTAGCGTTCAGGTGTCACGGTGTCGAAATCTGCCGCGCGATACGACTTGCCGGTACCCGGTTGATCCCAGTTAACCACGATAAAGTGTTTCTCAAGCTCACCGAGATAGCGCCGGGTCATCACCAGTTCACTGCCACCGGGGCCTCCTGCCAGGAACAACAGCACCGGCAGGTCTTCGCTGTGGCCGCGAATCGTAATCCATTGTTCGCTCCCACCCAGTTCAACTGTTTCCAAAGCAGCGATGCTGCCAGGGATAAGCTGGCCGTTCGCATCGGTAATCGGTGGTGTAGAAGCAAACTGCTGCGACAAGACTACCGCCAGCGCTGCGACGATGACCCAACCGAGGAATCCCCCCAGGACCAGCCAGGGGCTGCGATCCGGGCGGAAGAGCGCCACGACGATGCTCACGTCGATGAGGGTCAGCACGGCAGCGATGACAGTCGGCACGGCGGTTAAAAAGAATAACAGAATCACGGGCAATGCGCTGAGGACCGCGACCAGGACTATGAGCAGCATGAATAGGCCCATTCCGATGCGGCCTGGGATGCCCTTCGGTCTGACCGTCTGTCGGTTAGATGCCTGGGGTGGTATACGATCCAGTGAAATTGAGTCGGTCATGATCAGAGTCTCCTTGTGATACGATGAGGCCGGTGACACCGACCCGCATCAGGATTACCAGATAATTGCCGGTCAGCGGCATGACGCCGCGTTCCGGGGCAGGCTGTATGCGAGCGATCTATGGGTCGCCAAAACATGGATACAATCCTTTCAAGTCTCGAAATCAATCGTTTCGATGCTACTTTGCCCATCTTCGCTCAGGATATGCAGGCGACGGGGATGCACCGTAATGACTGCCTGCCAGGTGTATGGCGCGGCCAGGGAGGTATCCTGTTTCGTGTCTCCCTGTCCACTCAGCTTCCACCCCGGTGACAGCAAGACAAGCTCTGGCTGCGTTTCCAGGTTGAACAGGTGATCAGAACTATATGGCACGAAGAGATACAGGTGCGACTGATGGGTTGCATAGGGGACATGGCTGATTTGCGGTCCAGCCTGACCACACGTGGCTAACGTCACGGTTTCATCCTGAGCGAGGAGTTCCTCGATTTGTTGTTGGAGGTGTGGGTTCATTGGAATTCCCTCAATGGATGGAGGCAATCAGGGCGTCAAGTGAGGCTTCATCCCATTGGGCGACCGGCTGGTTGATCACCAGCAGGGCCGTACCCTTTCGACCCTGAAAGGCCAGATTCGCGCTGCGATAGCGCCGCCCTTCGCCGTTCGTGCGTTCGCTGATGGTGAGCGTCGCCGGTTGACTGCGAATCGTGAGTACTTCCGTGCTGAGAACAGTCGCTGCCTGCCAATCTCCGTGGCGACTGCTGCTCGGAACATAACCGGCAATCGCCGACTCGTCCGGGATGATGCCGGGAGGAGTCTGTATAAATGCAAGGTGCGACTGTTCATCTTTGGATCTGTAGGCAGCAATGGTGTAATCGAGCACTTCCGCCGCATAATCTGAGCGATAGTCGGCGGGCAGGTCGAAATCTGCAATGCGATGGGCGAGGGTATCGACGCGATTCGCATCTGTTGCACGTTGGCCGAGCGCGACCAGCACTGCCGTGCCCAGCATGAGCGCCACGGCAATATAAGTACTCAGGTTCTTGTTCATGATTTCACCTTATCGATAGTTGACGATCTATCCTCACGATAGTCGTAAACCACCGGGGGCTGTCATCAACCGGAAGTTGGATTTCGCGGGTTGACGGATTTCAGATTTTGAGGATGTTCAGGCTGCGGGCTTTTGCGACGGCGTCGGTGCGGTTCTGCGCGCCGAGCTTGTTCATGACGT
>JAIOHO010000120.1 GCA_019912905.1 Anaerolineae bacterium | reverse complement strand
CGATCAGGGCGAGCACGGCCCCGATGTAGTCCATGGCACTCTTCATGATCATGTTGATTCCGGTGAGCCGGACACGATTCACGCTGATCATCGCCATCGAGCCGATGTCCTGCACCCTTACGCCGGTCGTCAGCATCTCGTACATGCCGGAGGACAGCCAGACCGACACATCATCCACATTCACGAAGCGCTTGAACATCCTCTGCAAGTCTTCGCGGTCGATGCCGCTGGTCGCCACAATCAGACGTTCCACGCCAAATTTGGTGCACAATTCCTCGGCGCGGAGTGTTGGGCCATGGACGACCACGTCGGGCATGACGGCTTCGCCTACACCCAGATTATCATCCAGAAAGCCCAGGATATTGATGCCGTGCTGGGGCGCGCTCATCAGATGTTCGGCGATGGCGACGCCTTCGGCATTGGCCCCCACAATGTAGGTCGCGGTCATAAAGTGGCCTCGGCTGCGCGACCAGTAGATAAAACGCCGGAAGGCGAACCGACCGATAAACACGAAACCGAACGAAAATATCCACCCCATCACCAGCCAACCGCGCGCGATCACCAGCTGGGTGTCAAAAAACAGCGCCGCAATGACCAGCATAATGCCCACCGTGCAGGCATTAAAGATGCCGGTGTATTCCTGATGGCCGCTGAACAAAATGGAGGGATTGTAGGCCCGGAAAATGCGGAACAGCACCAGCCAGAGTGGGATGAGGAAGATTACGGTCGATTGATAAAACGCCGTATCCATCAGGCCCGTATCGAACAGCACCGACGTTGCGCCCTCAAAGCGCAAACTGTAGGCCACCAGGAAAGCCAGACCCACCATCAAAAAGTCGATGCTGACCAGCCCGATCTGAATCACCCGCAGTTTAGTCTGGGAGTTATTCTGGACTCGTAACAGGGCATATAAGGGATTCGGCGTCAACGCTTGAGCGTTCGCCGCTCGCATATGCCGGTTGAGGATGCGCGTGCCCATGATAATGTCCTCAAATCACTTCAATGATTGAATTGGCGCTGGTTGAGCATAAAGCCCTTCCAGCAGGGTCGCAGCCCGGTCCCAACTGTGCTGCTGCTCGACGTAGTGGCGGCCCGCGCTGCCTAACCGGTCTCGCTGTTCAGAAGATGCCAGCAGATCCAGAATGTGTCTGGCGACATGTTCCGGTGTGTCTCCGATAAGCACATCATCGCCATCACGGACGGACAGTGCCGAGCATGCCTGGGGTGAGCAGACGACCGGCGTCGCCATCGCCATCGCTTCCAGCACCTTATTCTGGATGCCCACCCCGTAGCGCACGGTGCTTACGGCCACCGCAGCCCCGGCCAGATAAGGTCGCATATCAGGAACGAACCCGGTCACTGTAATGTTAGGGTGTTCGCCTAACACCCGAATAACAGGCGCGGGGTCCTTCCCTACAATCTGAAGGTGAGTCGCGGGCTGTTCGGCCCAGACGAGCGGCATAATCTTTTCGACAAGGTCCTGGGCCGCGGCGACGTTGGCGTGATAACTCATTTTGCCGGTGAACACCAGCGTCTGTGGGTCGCGCGCCACAGCCAGCGGCTGGAAGTAATCGAGATCGACGCCGTTGCGAACCACCAGGATGTGGTCTGCCGCGCTGCCTGACGCAATCAGCGCCTGGCGATCGGCTTCGCTGGTCACCGCCACCGCCTGGAAACGGTCGGTGAGCTGGCCTTCGAAGCGGCGTGTGCGCGCCAGATCCAGGGCAGCAATCAACCGGCTTTTGAGTCCGGGCGCATCCCGCAGGACTTTCTCGAAAAGCAGCGCGATGCTGTCCACGGAGTCGAACACGACCGGCAGATCGCCGAGCGCCTCCGCCAGCACCGCCCCACGAAGATGCTCGACGTGCGCCACATCGAAGGTCTCACGCTGCAAAAGATCGTGGGCTACGCGCGCAAATTCGGGCGAACGAGAGTAAGCCGCCTGAATCGGCATCGTCCCTGGCAGCGCCGCCAACCCATTCCACAGGGTCTGCGTGCGGGATAACGGCACGATATGGACCGCCCGGCACCAGGCGCGCAGCTGCGGCAGCGACTCGTCCGACTCGCCCGGCGGCTGCAAAGCCAGCAGAGTCACCTCATGGCCGCGCTGGACGAGGGCATGAAGCAGGTTATAAGGCCGGACCCGCACCAGTGAGGGGATGTATGGCGTCACAAAGAGGATGCGCATCAGTCCTTACACCTCCTGGGGGGCGTAAATCGCGTCCAGAGGGCGACACGCCTGCCGGTAATCGTAATAGCGCTCGGCGGTCTGGCGGCCCGCTTCAGACAAATGTGCGTTCAGGTCATAATCCGTCAGCAGGCGCACGCACTGCTCGGCAAAATCGGGTGCATCATCCGCAATCAGGATGTCTTTTTCATGCGCCACCTGAATCCCTTCGGAGCCGATCGTCGTGCTGACCATCGGGATTCCCTGCGACAGCGCGTTGAGAATCTTGACACGCATGCCGCCGCCTGCCTGCAAAGGCACGATCATCATGCTGGCGTCTTCCAGAAACGGGAGCGGGTCCTCGACATAGCCGGTGACGGTCAGAGTGCGGTCGAGATGGCTGCGCTGGACGATGCTTTCCGGCGGGCGCGAGCCGATCAGCGTGCAGCGGACATCGGGAATCTGGGCCTTAATCAGCGGGTAAATCTCTTCCAGAAACCAGTGGATGCCGTTGATATTCGGCGGCCAGTACATTGTTCCAATGTGCACGATATGCGGTCCCGACGGCCTGCGCGTGACCTGGGCCTGTTCGTCTGTGTCGATCGCAATCGGAATGACGGTGATGGTGTCCGGCGCACCCGCTTCGAGCAGCAGTTGGCGATCTTCCTCTGTGACCGCAGTGACCGCATCGAACTGGCGGCAGAGGTCACCCTCATAGCGCTTCAGCAGCGGCCAATCGCGCATGAGGATATATTTCATCGGATTCTTCGGTGAAGACGTCTCTGAGGTGCGCCGGTAGAGCTTCCACAGAGCATTGTGCAGGTCGAGCACTTTGCGCGCGCCATTGAAGGCCAGCGCGTACTGGCCCATGTTCAACTGATCGGCATGCACCACGTCAAAGGGCGTGCCCGCGGCCAGGTCCGCCAGCGTCTGAAACATCGCTGGCCGCTGGTCGCGCAGCATCATCCAGGGATCGCCGCTGACCACACTCTGCCCCAGGTAAGCCAGGTCACGAAGTCTGGAGCGGCTGATGGGCACGGTAACCACGCGTTCGCACAGCGTTTCCAGGTGACGAATGTACTCAGGTTTGTCGGTATCGCGCACAAACGACACAAGCGTGACGTCGTGATGCTGCGCCAGGTACTTCAGCACATAGTAGGTCTTCACCTTGGGGCCGCTGTCGGGTGGATAAGGCAGGACCTGAGTCAGTAATAATACGCGCATAATATCCTTCAGCCGGGTTCAGGCGGCAGTTTCCGCGACCAGGGGACGCTCACCCTGCTGCGCCACCATCTGCGCCACACGTTGGGCATGCGCCACGATCGCCTCGCTGGTGGGCAAGTCCGGGTAAACCTGACTTGCGTTGGCGAGGTAGAGACCGTCATAGGGAGTCTGGACCGGTTGGATACGGTCAGCGGCACCCAGGGTATGCACCGGGTCCACATACCGGGAACGGCTGACGAGAAAATGTTTGATCGATTCGGGCTTCAAGGTCGGGAATATCTGTCGGAGCCGCATCAGCCAGGCATCGCGGATGGCTTCATCCGGCACACCCAGCCAATCATTTTCCGGCGCGGTATATTTCGGCAGGTAAACGATGTGATAACGCGGGTCATCCGGGTAGGCCATCTCGATGATGCTCGAAAATGGGCTGCTGGGGTCCGTCAGACTCAGATTCCAGTAATTCGACAGGGGCTTGTCGAGCACCAGCGCAGGGCATACGAGGCCCAGATAACGCACGGTTCCCAGGCTATTCAGATAGGCTTCGTCCGCGTTCAGCAGCAGGCGGCTGAACACCGGGGTTGGAATCGCGCCAATTACCGCGTCAAAGTTGAAAATGCCGGTATGGGTTCGCACCCGTCCCATGTGACCGTCAAAGACTTCGATTTCGCGCACGCGCGTCTGGGTCCGAATTTCATTCCCGCTGCGCGCAAGCACGGCTTTCGCCATCGCATCCATCAACATCCCCGGCCCCTGCCGCAGGTTAACCACCGCCGGCTTCAGGTGGAGGCCGCCGCGCAAGCCGGTCGCCCGATTCAGCCACTGCCAGACAAAGGTCGCCGGGACATCGGCATACTCGTAATCGAACTTGGCTTCCAGCAGGGGTGCCCAGATGCGCTCAAAATTATGAAGGCCGCCGACCCTGATCAGCCAGTCTCTCACCGGAATCTGGTCCAGCTCATGCCAGTCTGTCCGCCACAGCGCCTGAGCAACCGTTTGACCCAGGCGCAGGCGATCGCGCAGATGCAGCGGGCTGAAGGCCAGAAAATCGCGAATGGTGCGCATAGGAACCACAGCCCCGTTGTGCACGAACCCTAGATGGGCCGCGTGGTAGCGCAATTCGTCCTGCAAGCCAAGTCGCTCGATCAGCCTGAGCAGATGGGTATCGCGTGATGACATACTA
>JAIOHO010000119.1 GCA_019912905.1 Anaerolineae bacterium | reverse complement strand
CTCTTGTTTATGCTGGGTTTGGTGACGCGCCATTCGATGCCATCATAGCCGCTGGCCTTGAGCGCCTTGCCTGCGTCTTCCGGCGTCAGGTCGGGGATCATGACGGTAAATACAGAAATCTTAAACATAAGGCTTATCCTCAAATAGTTCGGCAGGGGCTGGCACGATTTCCGCGCGCCTACTGCCCCGTAATCGAATCCACGTGACGAAAGATGTGCTGCAAGCGCCGGGTGACGGCCTCGGGCAGCGGTGGCCGCTCGAACGAATCGAGGTTGGCCTGCAAATGGGCCGGGTTGCCGGTGCCCGACAGAATCACGTGCGTACCCGGTTCGTCACGGCAGAAGCGGTAGGCCGCATCGGGCAGGCTGACCGCCCCACCCTCGTCCAGCACGAAGCGCAGTGGGTCGTCCAGGTCGATGTCGGCGGGGTCGATCTGCCCCTGCTCGACCAGGTCATGCAGCACGGGCTTCAAGCGTTCAGGGCTGCCCAGAGCCAGTCGGACGGCGAACATGATCAGGACCCCGATGTTCTGCTGAATCGTCGCGGCGAACACACTCTCACGCGCCGTCTGATTGAGCAGGTTGAAGCCAACCATCATCACGTCCCAGGCGTCGTCCGCCAGCGCCTGCTTGAGCATCGCGTGCGAGACATCGGTATTCCAGGCTTCGGTGACACCCAGAAAACGGATTTTACCCTGCGTGCGCAAGTCTTGCAGCACCGGCAGCAGCGCATCCCGGCAGTAAGCGTAATTCTCCGGCGCAACGCCGTGCAAGTGATAGATGTCGATATAGTCGGTGCCCAACTGCCGCAGGCTGTCTTCCAGGCCGGTGCGCAGTTCCTGCGGTGCAACGGGATTATTGCCGGTGGATTTCTTGGAGGAGAGCACAAGCTGTGACCGGTCGCGTCCGGCGATCGCCTGGCCGACAATCGATTCGGTGCGATAGGCCTCGGCAGTGTCGATGAAATTGACTCCAGCATCCAGCCCACGCCGCAAAATATCCGCCGACTCCGCCTCCGTATTCATCTGATCGCGCTGACCCAGGCGGCTGGGTCCACCCGCGCCCAGCCCCATAACCGAAACGTTCAGCCCGGTCCGTCCCAGAATACGATACTCCATGACCCCTAACCCATAATCAGAGATTCAGCACCGTCGATCCACATTTCGGTGCCGGTGATATGGCTGGAGAGGTCGGAGGCCAGGAACAGCACCAACTGGGCAACCTGTTCGGATGTGCCCGGTCCGCCATGAGTGAGTGGGAGACGGCTCCCATCGTTAAACTGTACTGGATAGCGTACCGTTTCCAGGTTCCGCCGATAGGTGTTATCACCGATTTCGGTGGTGATCCAACCGGGGCAGATGACGTTGACGCGAATTCTGTAGCGCGCCAGTTCCAGCGCGGTCATCTTGGTGAAGGCCACCTGCGCCGCTTTCGAGCAGGAATAGGCGGTTGCGCCGGTGTTGCTGAAGATACGCGTGCCGTTGACCGACGAGTTGACGATGACCGAACCGCCATTGATTTTGAGATACGGC
>JAIOHO010000118.1 GCA_019912905.1 Anaerolineae bacterium | reverse complement strand
GTAATATCCGTATGCACGAAGGCGGCGGGCAGCTTTCTGGCGAGCAGGTCTTCAGCCGCGTGCCGCCCGGCATCAGAGTCAATTTCGGCAATGACAACCGCCGCACCTTCCTCCGCCATTTTCTCGGCAATCGCCTGACCGATTCCCCGACCAGCGCCGGTAATCAGCGCCGTCTTCCCCTGCAAGCGTCCTGTCATAGAGTCATCCTCCGGTGCCGCCTGGATCATCGCTCTTAACTCTACGCCCGGTCGAACGGTCGTGCAACCAGCCAGGTTTTGTTGCGTGAGACGCCTATTTGTGGATATATTCACGGTCAGTCCCTGGACCGAAAACTTACAGGTGGGAGGAAACAGTTCATGAGAAGCAGATTGATTGCTATTTTTGCACTGGCTGCACTGCTGATTGCATCCGGCATCACGGTCGCCCAGGAGGACACCGTGACCTATATGCTGGGTGTGGCCCAGCCGTTTACCGGGCCGCTCGGCTCGTTCGGCACGGATTTCACCAAGGGGATCGAACTCGCGGTGAAGCAGATGAACGCTCAACTCGAAGCCGCTGGCTCCAATATCCGCTTTGAAATGGCGAGCGCCGATACCGAGGGCACCCCGGACGGCGCGGCCAAGGCGGTGCAAACCATCGTCCAGACGACTGGCGCGAGCGTGATCGTCGGCCCCCTGACGACTTCCGAAGTCCTGGGCGTCAAGCAGTTTGCGGATGAAAATGATGTGGTCATCGTCGCCCCTGCATCGAGCGGTGCAGCCGGCGGCATTCCTGGCGACAACATCTTCCGCGTCATGTATCCACCCGATAATTTTGCCGCCAAAGCCTTCGCTCAGATCGCGACCACACGCGGCTACCAGAATGTCGCCATCCTGCACATGGATGATCCCTTTGGCAATGGCCTCGCCACTCAGTTTCAGGCCGATTTCCAGGCTCTGGGCGGTGGTGAAGTCACCACGGTGAAATACGCGCCCGATCCTGCCGACATCACCAGCGAAGTCACCCGCCTCAGCGCCGATGTCAGCCAGCTTTCGGGCAGCGGCAGCACGGCGGTGCTCTGCATCTGCTTCCTATCGGATGCACAGAAAGTGCTTCAAATCGCGCAGGTGGACCCGACCCTGACCACCGTCGAATGGATGGGCATCGAAAATCTGGCGAACCCCGAACTGCTGGCCGATGCCAATTTCTCGGCGTTCCTGAAGAACGCAAACTTTGTTTCGGTTTCGTTTACCGACAATCAGACGCCGCTCGGTAAAGACTTCGTCGACTCGTTTACCGCAGAATATGGCAGCGCGCCGGGTCCGTTCACCAACTATGCCTTCGACGCCGCCAATATCGCCATGCTCAGCATGCTGGCCGCCGGAAATGATGGTGCTGCGGTCAAATCCCTGTTCCCATTCGTCTCCGATCACTATATTGGCACAGCGGTCCAGGCCTATCTGGACGAAAATGGCGATCAGGCCATCGCGTTTTATGGCATCTACAAAGTCGCAGACAACGGCACTGAATTTGCGCTGGTCGGCACCTATGACGGTTCTGCCGATAAGCTGACACTGGAAGAATAACATCCCTGCATGACGGTTACACTGCTTATCGATTCACTGGTCCGCTCGTTGCAGGTTGGCAGCCTGTACGCGCTCATGGCGATCGGTCTGACCTTGACCATGAACGTCATCAGGCTGCCTAATTTTGCCCACGCGGAATACATCACGGTCGGGGCCTACACCGCCTTAATCGTCTCGCTTACGATCTCATCAAACCCGCTGCTGGTGCTTGGGATGGCCTTTGGGGTGACGGCGCTGGTGGCTCTGGCCTCGCACTGGCTGGTGTTCCGCCCGCTGGAGAAACATCACACGTCCACCTATACGATGCTGCTGGCGTCGTTCGCAACCGGGCTGATCATCCGCTATATCCTGTTCCTGATGGCCGACTCGTTTGCCCTGTTCGACAAACGCATTCAGATTCCGCTGGAAATCTGGTTTCGCAGTAACGTGATCATCCTGACCAACATCTTCTTCTGGGTCGTGCCCACCAGCATCGGGCTGGTCATCGTGCTCAGCCTGCTGCTGAATTACACCCCGCTCGGTCGGGAAATGCGCGCGCTCGCCAACAACCTCGACCTGGCTCGCGTCATCGGAATTCGCGTCAGCCGGGTCGTGAATTTGACGTGGCTGCTGGTCGGCGGGCTGGCCGGGGTCGCCGGGGCACTCTGGGGCATCTACACCTCGGTGAATCCGTTGATGGGCTGGTTCGCGATTCTGTCCGTATTTGCGGCGGCTATCC
>JAIOHO010000117.1 GCA_019912905.1 Anaerolineae bacterium | reverse complement strand
GCGCGCGTCGTCGGCGCGGATTTTTCGCTGGGTATGATGGTAGTCGGTATGGGGCTGCCGCTCGGCCATAAAATGGCCTGGGCAGGCGCCGACGCGCTGAATCTCCCCTTCCCTGATAACACGTTCGACGCAGTGACCTCCGGCTATCTGGTGCGCAACGTCATCGACATCCCGCGCACGCTGCGCGAACAACTGCGCGTGCTGCGACCAGGCGGGCGCATCGTCATTCTCGACAGTTCACCGCCGCCGCCGTCGCTGGTCCGCCCGTTCATCGAACTGCATCTGCGCTATGTGATTCCAACTCTGGGGCGAATTGTCGTGGGGTCCAATGGAGCCGATGCCTATCAATACCTGCCCAGTTCGACCCAGGCGTTCAAAACCCCGGCAGAGTTAACAGCCCTCATGCGCGAGGCAGGCATCCAGAACGTGCAATATCAAACCTTTATGTTCGGCACGATGGCCGTCCATTGGGGGGAAAAAGCCGTATTGTGAAACGTGAACGGACGCCAATTACTCGCTGTTGGCGGCGTGGCTGGGGTCGCGGTACCGATACGTGATGCGGCCACGGGTGGGGTCGTACACACTCATTTCGACTTTGACGCGATCACCAAGCAGGATGCGGATATAATATTTGCGCATCTTGCCCGAGAGATAGGCCAGAACCCGGTGACCGTTTTCCAACTCGACCATAAACTGAGTATTGGGGAGCGCCTCGACCACAGTCCCTTCAACTTCGATTTTATCTTCCTGCTTCTTCTGTTCCTTCTTAGCCATACACTTCCTTGCAGCTCTAAGACAAGCGAGAAAGCCGCTGCCCTGTTCAGGCAGCGGTTCGTGGATTCCGATTTGTAATCGACTTCAACGCGCTTACCGGGTTTGCGCCTTGCGCTGACGGCGGCGTGCGCGACGAACTGCTTTTTTCTTCTCGATCCGGCGGAGTTCGCTTTTCGAGATGTGCCAGCGCTTGCGACGCACGGTGCTCAGAATGCCGCTGTTAGTGACACGTTTGCGGAAACGCCGCAGCAGCGATTCCTGAGACTCGTTTGGTTTCAATCTAACGGTTGCCATATATGGTGCTCTCACCCCCTTCCATGTGGGATACTTACGCTAAATCGCTTCACTATGGGCTGGTTTCGAGTTCGGTTTCAGCTTCAACTTCAGGTAATTCTACAGGATCAACACTGTCCTGACCAGTCTCGCGGTTTTCTTCCCAGCGCGCCTGCTCTTCGGCAGTTACTTCCTTGAGGCTGAGGCCCAGCCGCTGTTTGTCCGGCTCGACGCTGATCACCCGCATCATCAACTGCTGGCCTTCATGGACGAGCAGCGACGGGTGTTCCGGCTGCGGGTCGGCCATCTGGCTGATATGCAGCAGCGCTTCGATGCCCGGTTCCATGCTGATGAATGCGCCAAACTGCGTCACCCGTGAGACCGTGCCTTCGACCAACTGGCCGACGTGATACAGGTCCTCGATCAGTTCCCAGGGATTCTGCTGCAAGCGCTTCAGGCTGAGGCCAATTCGCTTACCCTCATCATCCAGCCGCAGCACGTAAACCTGCACTTCGTCGCCGACGTTCAGGATTTCGCGCGGGTGCTTGACCCGATGCCAGGCCAGTTCCGAAATGTGGATCAGGCCGTCCGCGCCGCCCAGATCGACAAACGCGCCGAAATCGCGCAGGCCGCTGACCACACCGCTGTACACATCGCCTTCCTGAAGTTTCTCCAGCAGGACCTCTTTACGGGCTTCGCGGCGTTCGCGCTGCGCCTCACGCTGGCTGAACACCAGACGGCGGCGCTTCCAGTTGACCTCGATGATCTTGACGTTGATCGTCGTACCGACCATCGCCTGCATCTGGTCCTTGCGCTCTTCTTCGCTCAGGCCGCGCGACAGGCCGACCACATGGCTGGCGGGGACAAAGCCGCGCAGATTACCAAAGGGGACGATCAGGCCGCCGCGATTGGCTTCAGTCACGATCCCCTGCCAGACCTCTTCGGCATTCATCAGACGCTCTGCCTGCTGCCAGTCTTCACTCTGGCGCGCCTGCGAGACGGACAGCAGCAGATTGCCATCTTCGTCTTCCGAACGAATCACCATCACATCAATCGGGTCGCCGATGACATAGAAAATGTCGCTCTCATGAATACGTTCCAGATCCCGGCGCTCGACTACCCCGTCGCGCCCCAGGCCGATATCGACAATCAAGCCCTGATTATCGACTGCGAGAATGGTGCCGCTGACAATATCGCCACGCTGAGGTTCTTCGCGCGCAAAAGAGGCTTCGAGAAGCGCGGCAAAATCTGTATCGTCGGCAAGCAAGTCCAACGAACTCTGTAACTGCATATTATAGTTAGCCCCCAAGGGTAAGATTTTTTGGCCTCAGCGGTGGTACACACGAAAACGCGGTGCCTGTTGGTTACCGCGTCCGAGTGGTCATCAGCATTTAAACCAACGCAAGATGGCCCACCAGGAAATGGGTCCCCCCTCTTCCTTTGAGACCAGAGGCGATTATACAGGTTAAGAATATGTTTGTCAACGAAACATGTTCACAAAAAAAGGGGTTCAAAATGAACTGATTTGCCTCTCCTCAGCGGCATTTCGCAGGCCGGATCGCCGAGCTTGTGCGCAATCCCTGATAGCACCGCGCGTCAGGCCAGTTGACTCCGGCGCGAAATGGTATTATTCTTAAAGTGAACATGTTCATTTCTAAGGGTCATTCAATGGTCACTGAAAAATCCAGTCTGACAGACAAAGCACAACACACACGCCAGCACATTCTGGATACGGCGCTGTCGCTGTTTGTCTCAAACGGATACGAAGCCACCACCATGCGCGAAATAGCGAGCGCCGCCGACTGTTCAGTGGGTCTGACATACCGCTATTTTGCACGCAAGGAAGAACTGGTTCTGGAACTCTATTGGCAGATGGCGGCCCAGACGGACACGCAGATCAGTCAATTGCCCGCCGGTTCTTTAGCCGATCGATTTCATCAGCTGATGATCACTCGCCTGGCCCAGTCCGCCGACTATCGCGAGTCGTTTCGAGCATTGTTTGCGGCAACCCTCAATCCGAACTCAGGAGTCAGCATCTTCGGTGAGGATACGCTGGACATGCACCAACAGGTACGCGAAGGCTTCCGCTCGCTGGTACTTGGAGCATCCGAACCTCCGCCCGCAGCTCAGGCCGAAGACCTGGCGACTCTGCTCTACGGTATCCACTTCGCCGTGCTCCTGTTCTGGCTCTATGATCGCAGCCCACATCAGCGAGCCACGGCGGAACTGCTGGCACTCTTTCGCGATGTGCTCGCGTTCGTCAGGAATATGCTTGTGCTGCCCATCGTCCGCAAGCAGTTAGCGCGCGCCGCCAGAATCGCCAACGGACTTTTTGTCACCGCATCACACTGAGGGCTAAAGCACGTTTTGGGAGCGTGCTGTTTTTTTGCTACATAAAATGAACGGGTTCACTTTACAATCCATTCTGAATGAGGAGACCAGCAATGTCCGATCTGAACGCAGTCACAGGAGCCTTCGGTTACTCCGGCAAGTACATCGCACAACGTCTGCTGGAGCGCAGCCAGTCGGTGATCACGCTGACAAACTCACCCAATCGCCCCAACCCTTTTGGCGAACGTGTGCAAGCCTATCCGTTCAACTTTGATCACCCGGATGCGCTCGTGGAGTCCTTAAGAGGCGTGACCACCCTCTACAACACTTACTGGGTCCGCTTTAATCATCGGGCCTTCAGCCACGAAACCGCGATTGCCAACACCCTCCGCCTGTTCGCCGCAGCCCGGGCCGCGCAGGTCGAGCGAATCGTCCATGTCAGCATCACCAACCCCGACCTGAATTCGCCGCTCGAATATTTCAGCGGCAAGGCAAAGCTTGAACAAGCGCTCATGGAGTCCGGGCTGAGTTACGCGATTCTCAGGCCCACAGTCTTGTTTGGCAAAGAGGATA
>JAIOHO010000116.1 GCA_019912905.1 Anaerolineae bacterium | reverse complement strand
CTCAAGGTTCTCAACTGCTAGAACGCGATTGCCCTGGGTATGGACGGACATAAGCCGCCAGTCCGCAGGCGGTACAATCGAGCATATCGACATCCACCGCTTCCATCATGAAATAGAGGAGGGCAACATGGATTATCGTTTTATGGGCAAGACGGGACTCCGGGTCAGTGACCTGTGTCTGGGGGCGATGACGTTTGGGCGCGAGGCCAGCGAAGCCGACAGCCATGCGATCCTGGACCGCTTTGTTGAGGCAGGGGGCAACTTCATCGACACCGCCGACGTGTATTCGCGCGGCGTCTCCGAAACAGTGGTCGGCCACTGGCTGAAGACGAAGAACCGGGATGACCTGGTGATCGCGACCAAAGTGCGTTTTCCGATGGGCGAGGGTCCGAATGACCTGGGCCTGAGTCGCAAGCACATGATGCAGGGTGTGGAGGCCAGCCTGCGCCGCCTGGACACCGATTACATTGATCTCTATCAGGTGCACTGCTGGGACCACCTCACGCCGCTGGAAGAAACCCTCAGCACGCTGGATACGCTGGTGAAAAGTGGCAAGGTGCGCTACCTGGGCGTCAGCAACTATACGGGCTGGCAGCTTCAGAAAGCCATCGACCTCAGCCGCGCCCAGGGCTGGGAGCCGTATACCTGCCTTCAGCCGCAGTACAACCTGCTGACGCGCACGCTGGAATATGAACTGACGGACGTCTGCCAGAATGAAGGCGTCGGCATCATCCCCTGGAGTCCGCTGCGCGGCGGCTGGCTGAGCGGCAAATTCCAGCGGGGCATGACCGAACCGCCGACCGGGACCCGCATCGAAAAGGCGGAGCAGCAGGGTTGGGGTGAGTCATGGAGCCGCTACAACAACGAGTTTACCTGGGGCGTCATCGACGTGCTGCTGGCGGTCGCAGAAGAAACCGGCAAATCCGCCGCGCAGGTGGCGATCAACTGGCTGCTCCAGCGGCCTGGAGTCACCGCCCCGATCATCGGCGCGCGTACGATGCAGCAGTTGGAGGACAACCTGGGGGCCAGCGGCTGGGCGCTCAGCGAAGCACAGATGGCCGCGCTCAACCAGGCCAGCGAACCCGCCGCGATCTATCCCTACGATCACATCAGCGGGGCGAAAAACCGCCGTTAGGGTCAAACCAAAATATTCGTCGTGGGGCACGGCTTGCCGTGCCCCTACTTGTTCTGTATTGTGTTTGAATTACCCCAAAATATGGGTTAAGTGATTAATCTGAGAAATATTGAACTTAGGGGGCCATTTGCCCGTAGAAGTATACAGAGCGGAATAGTCAATCTGGAACCAGATTGATGCTTTGACGAGGTAAGGCTTTAACGGCTCAGTGGGGATTGGGCGGTTGAAGTTCCAGCGTTTCCGCTTTACTCCTTCGGAATGGCCCTCTGCTCATCGGAACCGGGGGCCATACTTTTGAGCCAACCGCCCATTCATCGATGCGGCTCAGTCTAGCGCGTCCGTGAGTCGCCCGCAAATGCTGGTGCGCCGGTTACCAGCGGACGGGGACGGATTGACCGGTCTGGGCGCTCTCAATGGCAGCAAAGACCATTGCCAGGCTTTTGACGTTGTCGCTGGCGGTGGTTTCGGGGGTGCCGCCGCTGCGCACCGCCTCGACGAACTCCCGGATGCAGCCCGCGTGTCCGCCGCGCTTGTCTACCGGCGCGTCCGGCGAAATCTCGACATCTTCAAGCGGACGGAAGAAGCCTTCATTACCAGATAGGACCTGGGCAGGCATGCGCTCGTCCCCATACCAGTAGGCCGATCCCTGCTGGCCGACGACCCGCCACTCGCTTTCCCAGGTCGTGCGCAGCCCCTCGGCACACCAACTGCCTCGATAGGTGTACAC
>JAIOHO010000115.1 GCA_019912905.1 Anaerolineae bacterium | reverse complement strand
GGGAAAATGTTATGATAGAACAGGTGAACACATTTAAAGGACGTGGCGATGTGGAATCAGGGTATCCCTGAATTCGTTCTTGCTCATTATGAAATCCACCAGTGGCGACATGCCACCGCCATTCTTCGGGTCGATTTTCCTGATGAGTGGCAGGATATTGTCGATATTCTCAATGAGTTTCGCTTGTACAGATCTGAGGTCGAAGTTGGCGGAGGCAATAAATCACCTGTCGCTAAACGGATAGACTCGGCTTTTTACAAGCGCGGTTGGATAGAAAAGTCATTTGATACACGCATTTTTGTCGATGACGAAGAACGAAAGACACCAACACATAAGATTGATTGTTATCGAAATCACATCGGTCTTGAGGTCGAATGGAACAACAAGGATCCATTTTTTGATAGAGATCTAAACAACTTTCGTTTACTATTCGAATTACATGCTATTAGTGTTGGTGTCATTATTACACGCGCAGATGGACTTCGGGGACTTCTCAAAAACCTCAATAAGAGTGCTATTGCTTCCACCACACATATGAGCAAATTACTCCCGCGTCTTGAAGGTGGCAGCGGTGGCGGTTGTCCGATTCTGGTGTTTGGTATCACCAAAGAACTCTATGTGGAGGATATTTGATCGTGAGTGAAATTCACAAGGCTCCATCACCCGCTGAGGATCTGCTTGCCTCCAACCTCGGCCACTTTGGGACGATTCTGGCTGATCCTCCCTGGCGCTTCACTAATCGGACCGGGAAGATGGCCCCGGAACATAAGCGCCTGTCCCGTTACAGCACCCTTTCCAATCAGGAAATTATGGAACTGCCAGTCGCCCAGGTCGCACTGCCCAAGAGTCACCTGTATCTGTGGGTGCCGAATGCCTTGATTCTGGAGGGACTGGAGGTGATGCGGCGTTGGGGATTCACTTACAAGACCAATCTGGTGTGGTACAAAGTCCGTAAAGACGGCGGACCGGATGGTCGTGGAGTTGGGTTTTATTTCCGCAATGTGACCGAACTGGTGTTGTTCGGTGTGCGAGGCAACCTGCGCACGCTTGCGCCAGGCCGCCGACAGGTTAATATCATTGTTAGCCGCAAACGGGAGCATTCTCGAAAGCCGGATGAGCTGTATGAGGTTATCGAAGATTGCAGCCCTGGGCCTTATTTAGAACTCTTTGCGCGACATGCCAGAAACGGATGGGATCAGTGGGGCAACGAGCTTGAAGAACATGAGAACGGCCATCGACAACTGGTTTTGCCTCTGCCCGAAAAGTGAGCGTGACCGATGATCCGACAGGCGCAGCTACTGGTTGTGACTCAATTTATCCTGTTTGCGATCCTGGCGGGCACCTTCATGGTGCTGCCGACGGGACAGGTGCTCTGGGCGCGGCTGCTGGGCCTCGGCCTGCTGGCGCTGGGCCTGGGGCTGGTCATGCTCTCGATCCTTACCCAGGCGTGGGTCAACAAGAATCTGGTGAAGATGTCCCCGGAGCCAAATACCCGGAACCAACTGGTCCAGACCGGCATCTATGCCTTCGTCCGACATCCCATTTATACGGGCGTGATAGCGGTTGGGTTAGGCACCGCCCTGGTGCATGGGCACCCGGTCGCGCTGCTGATTGCCATCATCATCTGCGCCTTTTTTACCTACAAGTCCACTTTCGAGGAACGCCTCCTGATGCAGGCTTACCCGGACTACGCCGCTTACCGCACCCGGGCCGGACGCTTTTTCCCGCGCCTGCTCGGATAGACCGCAGCCCATTCAAAAAAACGCCTTGCATCCACCGCACGAGCGGGTTCTAATGGGCATCGTGACGGAGGAGAACCGCTGATGATCGATGCCCCGCGCAAGCCGCGCGTCTCATACTGGGAACTGGTTCGCCTGTTCGTGCGCCTGAGCCTGACCGCCTTTGGTGGTCCGGTGGCCCACGTCGCCATTGCCGAAGACGAAATTGTCCACCGCCGCAAGTGGCTCAGCCGCGAGCATTTCCTCGACCTGATCGCCGCCACCAACCTGATTCCCGGTCCCAACTCGACCGAGGTTATGATTCACGTGGGCTACGTCATGCGCGGCATCCCCGGCGCGGTGGTCACGGGGGCCTGTTTCATCATCCCGGCCTTTGTGCTGACGCTGATCCTGGCGGTCCTGTATGTCCAGACGGGCGATCTGCCGCAGGCGAATGCGCTGTTTTGGGGGATCAAGCCGGTGATTGTGGCGATCATCGCCAACGCCGGCTACCGCCTGATGCGCGCGGCGCTGAAGGGGCGCGATCTGTGGCTGCTGTTTGCTGCCTGCGTGGTCCTCATCGGCCCGCTCGATGGCCCGGAAGTGCTGGTGATGCTGGGTGCGGGCGTGGTGTATGCCCTGTACCGGACGCGGCGCGTGCAGTCCAGCGCGGCCTGGCTGACGATCGGTGTTCAACCCCTCCTGCAAGCGGCGGCAACCCTGGCAGCGCAGCCATCGTTGGTGGATATTTTTGTTTATTTTCTACGGATTGGGGCGGTGCTGTTCGGCAGCGGTTACGTGCTCATCGCTTACATCCAGCAGGACGTGGTCAACCGCTTTGGCTGGCTGACCGGACAGCAGTTGCTGGATGCCATCGCCATCGGCCAGACGACACCCGGCCCGGTCTCCACCACTTCTGCGGTCGTCGGCTATATCATCGCGGGCGTGCCAGGGGCATTGGCGGCCACGCTCGGCATCTTCCTGCCGTCGTTTGTCTTCGTGATCCTCAGCGCGCCGCTCATCCCGCGCATGCGCCGCAGCCCCTTCATGAGCGCGTTTCTGGCCGGGGTGAATGCCGGGGTTATCGCCGCCATTGGGATTACGCTGCTGGATCTGACCCGTGTGGCGCTGCTGAATCCCGACGGCACGCAGTTCAGCCTCCTGGCGGTCGCCCTGGCCGCAGGCAGCCTGTTCGTGCTTATCCGTTTTCGTATCAATGCGACCTGGCTGATCGCGATAGGCGGCGCGGTCGGGCTGATCGCTCTCGCGGTCGGTGTGACCTGACCGCAGCCTCTGGTATCAGATGCCCCTGGCGTGGAGTGTAAACAGCGTGACTTCCGGGCGGCAGTTGATGCGCAGCGGCGGTCCGACCGTGCCGACCCCGCGATTGGTGTACTGAATCATCCCGCCGACCTGATACTGGCCGAGCGGGTATTTTTTGCCATGGGGGGGCAGAAAGGGTGGACCGACAAGCGGGAGATTGATCTGCCCGCCGTGTGTATGACCGGAAAGCTGGAGGTCGAAGCGCCCGGTTGGGCCGCTGATGTCGGCAAAATCCGGCTCGTGCGCCAGCAGGATGGCTGCGCCCTCATCGGGTAGTTGATCCAGCACCAGATCGAGTCGGTCCTGGTGATACCAGAGGGTATCGACCCCGGCGATATGCAGGGATTCGCCGTCTCGATGCACCGTCGTGACCCCGTTGCTGACGTCCAGTACATCGCTCTGTTCCAGAATGCGGCGCACAGCGGCGGCATCCGTCCAGAAATCGTGATTGCCCAGCACGCCGACGACGCCATCCGGCGCGGCAAACTCGCGCAGCGGTTCGATCAGCATCGGGCCGAGGGCTGCGACTGAGCCGTGTGTCACAAAATCCCCCGTAATCGTGATCAGGTCAGGCTGCTGCTGATTGGTCAGGTCGGCGATGGTCGCCAGTTTGTCGGCAGTCATGCCGGTGCCCATGTGAATATCGCTGATCTGGGCCAGCCGGTAGCCCTCAAACGCCGGGGACAGGCGCGGCAGATGCACGTCGATCTGGACGACGTCCACATCGTCGGTTTCGAGGTGCCCCATGTAGATCAGGCTGATCAACCCGGCAGCCCCGGTCGTAGCTGAAAGAAGGCTGGCTTTGAGGAATTTACGGCGAGAAAGCGGCATCATTCCTTCTTGGAGAATTTCGTTATACTTGACCAGCATATCACAACACATCAGGTGCACAGATGAGAAATCTCTCAGGACTCTTCAAAGGAGCGTTCTTTCTGGTGGTAGGCGGCATGATCGTGCTGGCCGTCTTTGCCATGCTGACCCGCCCCGCCCCATCCGGCCCGCTGACGGCGGAGCAGATCGAGCAGACCGTCTCCGCGGAGGTGAGTGTCCGCCTGACCGAGACGGCAGTGGTCGCTCCGGCCACCAGCCTGCCCGACATCGAGGCGACCGTGGCGGCTCGGCTGGCGAATACCCCATCACCGACGGACGATCCGAATCTGATCCCTGTCTCGCAACTGGAGGGCAGCGGCGGGGTGGTCAGCGTGCTCGGTGGGCTGATCAACGGTATTTTCGGCCTGCTGCGCGGGGTCTGG
>JAIOHO010000004.1 GCA_019912905.1 Anaerolineae bacterium | reverse complement strand
CGCCTGGACCCTGACGGCGGCGCAGGCAGACGGCCAATTGGTGACGACGACTCGCGTCGCCGGGATCGATGGCGGCAGCCCGCGTGAGGTTCTGGCCGATGGCCCCAGGGCGGCAATCCGGGTGCTGCCGGTCGCGTTCAGCGCCGACCACCGCCGCCTGTACATGGATTATCAGCCGGATTCCATCGGCGCGGTGACACCGTTCCAGCAGTATGCAGGTTTGTTCCAGCTTGATCTTGAATCGGGCGAGACGAGCCTGCTGCCGGGCGAACCGGGCTGTTTCTGTGGCGCGGGGCTGGGGCCGGGCCTGCTGCTGCGGCTCGACCTGGCGGATAATCTGAGCGGGTTTGACGTGGTGGTGATGAACCTGGCCGCTGAAACGTCGGAACGGATCGCGGCGGTCGGGCTGGCGAATTACACCCAGGCCGGGGGCGTGCTGATCGCCCCGGACAGCACGCGCGCGCTGTATGCGCTGGCGCAGGTGAGTGATTTCGGCGGGGCCAACCAGTTGGTGCGCACGGTGTTCGTGCAGGTCGATCTCGTCAAGCGTCTTCAGACCCGGCTGAGTCAGCCGCTGACCAGCCTGATCGTGCCGGTCGAATGGACGGAGGATCATGCGGCGGTCATCCTCGCCAGCGCGGACCCGGAGCAGGATGGCACCTGGAAGCTGAACCTGGACGAGGGGCGCACGCTCAAGGTCTCGGACGCGACCTATCTGGGTACGCTGCATTAAGACGTCGGGAACTGCACACCAGCCAGCATTACCAATCCGTAAACTGCGCTTGCCGGGAATTCGCCGCACACAGTACAATCGAAACTATGGCAGACCAGACAATCCTCGACACTATCCCCGATTTTGAACAACGCCAGGCCAAGTATGCGCCGGTGGCGGCGGCGCTGGCGGACCTGTATGGCGTCCCCCAATGGCGCAAGGATACGCCGCCGATGGATGAGCTGGTGAACTGCATCCTCAGCCAGAATACCAACGACACCAACCGGGACCGGGGCTTCGATGCACTCAAGCACCGCTATCCGACCTGGCAGGACGTGGTCGATGCGCCGGTGGACGAATTCATCGACACCATCCGCGTGGCCGGGTTATCCAATCAGAAGGGGCCGCGCATTCAGGAAGTGCTGCGGATTATCCAGGCGGAACAGGGCGATTTTGACATCGACTTCCTGAATGAAGTGTCGATCGACGAGGCTAAAGCGTGGCTGATGAGTCTGCCGGGGGTTGGCCCCAAAACGGCGGCCATCGTGCTGTGTTTTGCCTTTGGCCGTCCGGCCTTCCCGGTGGATACGCACGTGCATCGCGTCAGTGGGCGCATCGGTTTCCTGCCGGAGAAGGTGACGGCGGACAAGGCACATCCGATTATGGAAGCGCTGGTTCCGCCCGGTGATTATTATGCCTTCCATATTAACCTGATTCAACACGGGCGCAGCATCTGCCATGCGCGCAACCCCCGCTGCGAGCGCTGTCCATTGACCGACTATTGTGATTATTACCAGGGTTTAATATGACCAGCAATCCGAACAATTCCTCAGTTTCTTTGTCGGAACGCGACCTGGCGGGCCTGCGCCAGAACGTCAGCCTGATGCGCAGCCAGGCGAAGGGCGGACGCCTCGATCCTGATTTTTTGAACCGCCAGCTCGAAAAAATTGATGATGTGCTGGTCAAGGTGCAGGAAGAGCAGCGCAGCCGCAAAAAAGAAGGCCGCTTCGAGGCGCTGTACAACATCAGCCGCCTGTTGGGATCGTCGCTCGATTTGCAGGTGGTGCTCGATCAGATCATGGATGCGATCATCCAACTGACCGGGGCGGAGCGCGGCTTTCTCATGCTGCGCGATGATGATGGCGGCCTGACCGTGAAGGTCGCCCGTAACTTCGATCAGCAGACTCTCAACAGCGAAAATTTCCGCTTCAGCCGCACCATCGTCAATCAGGTACTGGATGCCGGCGAGCCGGTGGTGACGACCAACGCCGCCGAAGACCCGCGTTATTCTCAGCAGGCCAGCATCGTGGCCCAGGCACTGCGCAGCATCATGGCGACGGCCCTGCGCGTGCGCGGTCACATCATCGGCGTGGCTTACGTCGATAACAAAATCATCACCGGTCTGTTCGGTGAGGAAGATCTGGCCGCATTGGAGGCACTCATGGGGCAGGCGGCGGTGGCACTCGACAACGCGCTGCTGTTCGCCGAAACTGACGAAGCGCTGGCTCGGCGTGTCGAAGAACTGCGGCAGCTCCGGCGCATCGACCTGCTGCTGAGTGAAACACTGGATGCAGACAAAGCGATGCAGTATACGCTGGAATGGGCCTGCCGGCTGACGAATGCGCCGGGTGGTTATATGGGCCTGCTGGAAGGAGACCCGCCGACCGCGCAGCCTCGGTATCGCTATGGAGCGGTCGAGGATGGTCTATCCCAGACTCTTAACGACGTGTATCCGCAAATTGCGGATGTGGCGGCCAGCGCCCGGTCGATGCACGGGGACGACGGTGTGCTGATTGTGCCGCTCCAGCGCGAACATCAGGTCATCGGTGTGGTGGTGCTGCACCCGCAGGAGGGTGCCACTTTCACCGACGAGCAGCAGGATCTGATCGAGCGCATCGTGGCCCGAGCCGCGGTTGCCATCGAAAATGGCCGCCTGTATGCGGCGGTCCGGGCAGCGGACAAAGCCAAAAGTGAATTCGTCGGCGTCGTGGCGCATGACCTCAAGACACCCATGACCAGCATCGGCGGCTATGCGTCGCTCATGCTGATGCAGCAGGATAAGCTGGACGAACGGCAGGTGCAGTTCCTCGAACGCATCCGCAGTACCGTTAAACGCATGGAAGTGCTGGTGTCCGACCTGTCCGACATCAGCCGCATCGAGAGCGGTCACTTTTTCATGGACGAAACGCAGGTGGCGGTTTCTGATATTTTCCAGGCCGTCAAGGACAACACCCTGCCGCAGATCAACGAACGTCACCACAGTTTCGTTGATCAGGTGGAACCGGACCTGCCCGGCATGTGGGTCGATTATTACCGCCTGCTGCAAGTGCTCACCAATCTGGTCAGCAACGCCTACAAATACACGCCCGACGGCGGCACCATTACCCTGAGCGCCCGCCGCCAGGGAGATCGCATCGAGTTTACGGTGAGCGATACGGGCATTGGCCTGCCACCCGAAGCGATCGCGAAATTAGGGACGAAGTTCTGGCGTGCGGAAGATGATTTCACCCGCACCCAGCCGGGGACCGGGTTAGGATTTGCCATTACCCGCGCCCTGGTCGAGCAGATGGGCAGCCGGATCGCCATCGACAGCGAAGTGGGCCAGGGCAGCCACTTTACCTTCAGCATCGCCATCCAGCAGAAGTAAGTCATGTATCTGTTTCTTTCCCCTCACCTGGACGATGCCGTGCTCAGCTGCGGCGGCACCATCCATCAACTGACCGCGCGCGGCGAAACCGTAATGGTGCTGACGACGATGGCCGGCGATCCGCCGGAGCCGCTGCCCGATACACCCATCATTGCCGACCTGCATCAGCGCTGGCAGGCGGGATTCAACCCGGTATCAGCGCGCCGTGCCGAGGATCAGCGGGCCTGTGGCCTGCTGGGAGCGCAGGTGCTGCACCTGGATCTGGGTGACTGTGTATATCGCGTGGCGCATCAGGCGGGCAAAACGCTGGCGCTTTATCCCACGGAAGAGTCGCTGTGGGGGCCAGTGCGTCCCGATGACCCGGCGGTCATGAGCCTGCGCAGCACGACCATCCCACCCGCTTCGGTGGTGGTTGTACCCCTGGGCAACCGCCATCACGTCGATCACCGCATCGTGCGCGATTGGGGTCTGTGGCTGAGTCAGCAGTCTCCGGCGCTATCCTTACGGTTTTATGAAGAATATCCGCCCGAAATTGATGCTACAATGGAACTGGAACAGGCACTGACGTATTATCAGGATCGGACGATGCAGCCTGATGTGCGGCCCCTGACCGAAGCGGACGTTGCGGCCAAGCTGCGGGCGGTGGCCTGCTATGAATCCCAGATCAGCACGTTCTGGGCGAGCGCTGCCGAGATGGAAGTCGAAACGCGCGCCTCGATGACTGCCGCCGGGGATGGAAACCCGGTCGAACGCTTCTGGCGCATGGTCTGAGCGTGCGACCAGACGAAACAAGGGGGTAACAAACATGACCGAGCATGATGCACTGGCCCAGGCGCAGACCCTGGTGGATGAACTGCTGGCTGCTGCGCAAGCCGGAACCATTATTCCGGTTCGCCTGCCGGGTCAGGTCGAAGCGATCAAAGAGGCCCTGAGCGCCGTAGCAATGGACAGCGCAGACGGCGCTTCCCCGGCACAGCCTGAACTCCCCGCCGATAGGGTGGCCTTTCTACGCGAGCAGGCGGAATTTATGTCCACCGCGGTGCATGAACTGCGTGTGCCCATGACCAGCATTCGCGGCTATTCCGACATGCTCAATACCCCTTCGATGGGCGAACTCAACGACATGCAGAAGCAGTTCTTGCAGACGATTCGCACCAATGCGAAACGGATGGAAACGCTGCTGACTGATGTGAGCGATACCAGTAAGATTCGCGGTGGCACGCTCAAAATCAGCCCGAAGATGGACATGTTCAAAAATATCGCCCTGCGCGTCGAAAAAGAGATGATGCCGCTGGCCGAAGAACTGGGCCGCACACTGGTGTTTGATATTCCCCAGGGACTGCCGCTGCTGAATATCGACGGCGATCTGCTGGCGAAAGCGCTCAGGAAGCTGGTCGAAAACAGCCTGCGGTATACCCTGGATGGCGGCGTGGTGTCGGTGAGCGGGGAGGCGGATGGCAGCCGCCTGAAGATCCGCGTGGAAGATAATGGTATCGGCATGACACCAGAGGAAATCGCCCAGTTGGGAACGGTTTATTACCGCGCCGACCACGACCACGTGCGCAGCTACAAGGGCAGCGGCCTGGGCATTCCCATCGCCTATGGCATTATCCGGCTGCTCGATGGCAGGGTGAGCGTCGAAAGTGTGCCCAATCAGGGAACCTGTTTTACGATTATGTTTACAGGCATGAGTTGATGACCCGACCCGCCAGCCTCCCCAC
>JAIOHO010000114.1 GCA_019912905.1 Anaerolineae bacterium | reverse complement strand
GTTGAATCGTCCCCATCTGTCCTTTTGTCGCTCTTTGTCATAGTCAATCAACAAAGGCCAGCCGCCATCCGAATTGAAGCCATTGTGTCCGAATTTTTGAGTCAACTCATTAAGAATAACGCCGAGCGAATATCTGTATTTGTCTTGAAGCGTACCCATATAGGCGTTTCTCTTCGCAGCTTCAACTATTTCCTGTGTCGCTGCCGTAACCATCTTTACACGATAGCCAGCCGTTGACGACTGAAACTGAAGAAAACTAAGCCTGACTCCAGCAGCTATACTTGCTAGAACGCCCAGAAAAAAGCTCACGATTACGAGAATCAGCCCTATTAGGTTTGCAGAATCCATTTGTTTCATTCTTCCTATTTCTCGCTTAAGGCGTTGGGCGTTGCCTATTATGGGGTGATCCATAGTCAGAATAGTCAATCTCCCAGCCATTGTCGATCAGATAGGTATCCAAATACCCGCCCGTTACAGCCATTTCTTTGTAGATGCGGTTGAAGTCATCGGCACATCCGGTGATGTCATCGATAGCACGCTGCACTGCATCAATAGCTTTATTCCAATCGACTTCTTGCTCCGCTTCCAGGAGAATGTAGCCTTTCTTGAAATTATGATCGAGCCTAAAGCCGATCCGACCTGTCTGCTTATCCTGAATAAAACCAGTCCAAATTGCCCACCAGTGATCGAGATGGTCTCTGATAATAAGCCTTGATTGACATGCCTTTATCACATCTGCAACTGTGGTTTTTTGATCTTTTACTACTCGCTTCAAAACGGTTGTCGGTGTCTGATTCCAGGGATTTACGGGATCAGCACCGAAGGGCGACTCATTGAACACAACGACAAAGAATAGGTTACAGAAGGCGTTAAAGCTGCCATATAAGCTCGAATACAAACCCTTCCAAGCACGCCTGGTGTATAGCAAGTTGCCTTGTGATACGTTTAATCTCAGATCATCAAAAAAGGACATCGCCTCTGCCATGCCGGTATATACGGCATAATTCAGCAGCGAGACTGCAATTAGCGTTCGATGATCGTCATCTGACATCAGGGAGCCATCAATCATTTTCCATCGTGCAGTGCTTTTTCTATCTGCTGCATACAATACTTCCCTAAAGTGCCACCAATATTCCATGTGTTGGCTGGTAAACCACTTAAAGTCTTCCTCGATGACATCTCCGCCATATCCGCCTCTGGTTAAGTCAATGTCACGAACCATCATCGTCTCCATTGAACTCAGAGGCGTCTGTCTGTATTGATGCGGTAGATTTATTGCTCAGATATCCTTCAATTACGGCGATGTCGTCCATATCCAGCCCATATGCCTGATACACCAGCGCGTTGAGTTCAGCTTCCAGCGCGGGCAGCGACTCCGGCGCGGACTTGGCCGCGTCCAGACAGCGGCGGGCAAGCGCAGCAATTTTTTGGCGTAAATCGTCAGATGCGTTGGGAATTGGGATATTTGCCAATGTCATCCAACGGAATTCTATGTACCCTCCTCGAATTTGTGAACCTGTTACCCGCAAGAATATATGCACGGCGTCTGAGTTCAAAACACCTAAAAGGAAGAAATCATCAGTCGGAATGGTAAAAAGCTTGTTGTTGAGATAAAGAGCTTCATTATCGTATGCAAACTGTGGTTGTATTCCGAATTCAGGATAAACAATCTTTGCTTTATCAAATTCGGGGTAAATTCCCATTTGAGGCTGCTGAAGTTCATACCACTCATGATTTGCACTTGTCGCTCTTGCAGTCAAACGTTCTCTGAAGGGTTCGAGATAACGTTTGACAGCGGGATAAGCGGTAATATCGACGCCTCGATACATAAAAAGGAGGTAACGCCGTTGATTGGTAATTGTCCAACGCTTAACATCACGACCAATTAGGAATGGTTTTATTATCTCTGAACTGTGCATATCTTCGTCAACAAGGCGTTCGCGTGTAGGGCCGTCAATCACAAAAGCATCATTTAAGCCACTTTTCACGCCCATGTAGAATTTTCCATCTGTATAGGCAGAAAGTTTCTCATTATCCGACGTTAATTGCGCAATAACTCTGCCAACATCAGAGCCAATTATTTGCCAAGCTTCACGATTAAAATTGGACTGTTTGACTTTTCCAGCTGTTTTTGCAGCCATATGCAAATTCTCAAGAGCTTCAACATCAGTTACAGCCATTGAATGAACAATGTTATTGATTGTTGCGAACTTTGAACCAAGCAAGATACAGGGGTAAGCAGCAGCATCAAAAATAGGCAAATCGCCAAAATCCATCAACATGTTCAATGTCACATTCTGACTGAGATAATCTCGCAATCCTTCCCCATACTTAGCACGTAACCACTTATTTGATGTGATGTATGCAAACTGTCCGTGGGGCTTTAGAAGACCATATCCACGCGCGATGAAATAAACGAACAAATCAGCGCGCCCCGCATAAACATCGGTATAGGTTGCTTGCAATTCTTCTTTCTGTTCCTTGAACAATTCCATTCGCACATATGGTGGGTTCGCTACGACAATATCAAAACCGCCCTTGCCCTTTTCGAGGTCAAACACTTCGCTAAAGTGCAGTTTGTAAAGGAAGAACGGCAGGGCATAGTCCGGCTTGCCCATGTCCTCTTGCAGCCTGGTCAGCCGTTCCAGTTTGTTGACGGCGGTTTTCAGCTTGCGCTCGTCGCTGGCTTTCAGTTTGCCGTTGGTCTGCGCGGATATTCTGCCCATCTGATTGATGATCTGCATCTGCGGCTCGACTTTCTCGCGCAGGCTAGTTGCCACGATGCGGCGCTCCTGTGCGGTGATGTCCTCGCGCAGCTTGCGGCGTTCCTCTGGTGTGGCGCGGAAGAATTTCGCCCGCAGTTCATCCAGCTTGAAGCGCTCCTTATCCGTCTCGAATAAGCCCAACGTCGGCTGTGCCGGGGTCACGTCTGCACCCATCATCGCCTGTGCGCTTTCGCCCAGCACCGGCTCGCCATCGATGGTTTCGATCAGGCTGTTGCCCGCCATTAACTTGTAGTCGAGATTGGGTAGTGGTCGTGCCTGTTCCAGCGTTTGATCCACCACCAGCGCCAGCCACAATCGAAGCTGCGCGATCTCAATCGCTTCCGGCTTGATGTCTACACCATAGAGTGTGTCGCGGATGATGGCTTCTTTCCAATCGGCCAGCATCGCAGCCGGGACTTCCTGCCCCTCTTGCAATGCAGCGTAACAGGCTTTCCGCAGCCGGATAATCTCGCTCATCATGCCGATCAGGAATGAGCCGCTGCCAACTGCCGGGTCAAGCACGGTCAGGGTATTCAGCGCAGCGTTCACCGGTTCGGCTTCCTCTGGTGTGTAACGTACCTCAGAGTCAGGGTCGAACTGGGCGCGGGTCGTTTCGCGTGGGGCGTTCGCGCTTTCCTCAAGGTAGCCTGCCAGTGCTTCCTGGCACATATAGGCGACAATCGTACGCGGGGTGTAAAAGCTGCCGCTTTGTCCCCGGTCACGCTCTTCCAGCATGTTCTCAAACACTTTGCCGAGCATCTCCGGGTCAACCGAAACATCCTGTTCCAGCGGTGTATCATCTTCGATGGTGAAGTTGTAGCGGTTGAAGAATGCCAGCAGTCCCGCGTTGCTGTTGGGGTCAAACAGCGCGTCGGGGATGATTATCGGCCCTGCCGGGTCACGGCTTTCGTCGAACAAGCCGCCGTTCAGGTACGGGATGCGAATGCCCTGCCATTGGGTGATGTCATCCGGGCGCTGCGTGTTCATCGTCTGGAAGAATAGAGGCTCCAGCACTTCACGGTAGTAATGGAAGGTCTCGCCGTCGCCGTGCAGCTCATGCGCGTGCTGGCGCATGGTTTCCATGTATTTCTCCGTGAGGAACTTCTGCCGTTCGCCCAACCAGCCCTTGCGCTGAAGAAAATATAGGAACATCAAGCGTCCGAGCAGACGTTGGGTGAAGGCGTGGAGTTTGTCGGATTGGTCATTGTTCTGAAATTCGCGCACGCCGGGATTGTACTGGCGAATCGTTGCGCGGGCGTGTTCATAGTGTCGGCGGTATTCCTCGTAGAACTTCTTGGTGATCGTGGTGACGTTGAAGGCTTCCGCTTGCGCGTCATACACTTGCTGTCCGGTGCGGCGATGTGCGTGGATGGCGTTCAGCGTGTCGAGATCATGCCGCGTCGGATCGCTGGAGACCAGTTTGAGCTTGTTTACGCGCACACTACTCTTGTTTGGTTTGCCCACAAAACGTGGGTCAACAAACAGGATTTCGCGGTAATCGCGTGTAACGGCCAACAGCGCTGTTCCACGTTGTAAGGCGTGCCATGCCAGCCCGCGTAGACGGATCTGCCGCAGGTCACTCACTTCGTACAGATAGACAGTGTGGCTATCCCGCTGCGCGACCACATAGGCGCGATTCACCGCCTGGCGGTCAGCATCGTCCAGGTCAAGCTGGTCGAGATCATCGCCTTCAAATGGCTCAGGGTCGTAAACGTCATATCCCAGACGTTGGAAGACATCATGCACGTCTTCCGCTGAACGCATTGTGAGGTGTTGTGTACCAAGCGAAAAAACAGACATGGCAACCTTTAAGTTTAATTACAGGCCGTTGTATAGATAAGTGATTGTTCAGCTTTTATTGTAGCAGAAGTTAGCAGCCTACACACTTACTGGGTCATGGTCTAACGAAAAGTATCCTTGACTTACTATCTTGAGGTCGCGCTGCTTGTTAAAGCACCTTGCGTCACAAACAGCCGAACCGCAGATCGCTGATGTCTGACGAAGCGATCTGGATAAGCAGGGCTAATGGGGCTGCGATGCCCTCAGCCCTGCTCGGACGCGCGGCGTGCGTCCGGTGGACGTGGTTTACCGCGTCCACACGCCAACAAGCACCCAGGTGCCTTGTTGGCGGTGCGTCACGTGGGCGTGACGTACCAAGCCCTCCGGCGCATGAGGAGCGAGCGTTTTAGCTCGCTCTCCCCCTCAGCCGTGCTGTGTCCCCGAAATCGGGACACTCCGGCTACACCGCACCATGTGTCCTACACATGATTCGCGGCTGAGGGGGATCGGTCGTCCGCAGGACGACGGCGCTGCTGCGAGGCAGCGCTCTGTATTTATGCGGACTCACCCCCGGAACCATCTTCATTGAATTTGCTCTCTACTACATGTGTGTGATGGGTGAGTACATTGTCGATATAAAGATCAATCAGGTGGAAATAGTAGGGATAGACCGTATATTGTTTGAGACGCACAAACTTGACACTCATCGCGTCAAGCATAGAGCGGATGTCAAACGCCTCTGCACCCTGATACACGACGAAACGTCTTACACGATGCGCCCGCGCTTGAACTGAGTTCATGCCGTTGGTGTCGCCAACAACATAGCGCATATCATCAGGCATGTACCAGATCCCGCGATATATTGGAATAACGTCCTCCTCGCGAACACCTGCAAATTTGCCGACCCGTTTATACAGGTCTTGCAGACCGCGTCCTGTCTTGAAATTGAAAATGGATCGAATTCTGTCCATGAGGGAAGCATCCCCCGTTAGGGTTCTGAATGTGATCGCCTCGTAACGAGGTTTGAGTTCCTCAAGAAAGGCATCATATTCTTGAAGAGCGAAATACAGCTCTACCGCAGCTCGATGTTTTTTATTCTTGGGCTTGCCTAGCGGTCTAGGTTTCTGAATGTAGCCCCACATAAGCAGGTAATCTTCCGATAGCGTTTCATCATCGACCAATATGTCATATTGATCCGCCAGCTTCAAATCATCCAGTGAGAATGACTGGTTGTATTCTTCAATGCGGCGCAGAATCTCTTCGTATTCGTACAGTAGCGCTTCATGCGCGTCTTCAATATCCACAAACAGGCCAGGTCCGACAATGACATCATAGGTACTAAGGTCTTCCCCATTGTTGTTTTTCTTATAACGTGCCCGTAGCTGCTCGTAGCAGTTATCCCAATCTACTCCAAGTTCATCCACAAGATCGTAGAATGTGGTACGCTCCGTGCGATCACTTAGATTGAGGAAGCGCACAATATTACCTTCAAAGTAGGTAGCGATTTCGTACTCTTGTTTTTTCTGTCCACGACCCCGATTTTCCCGATGAACAAACATCAGATTGGTAGGTGCGAAAGGAAGTCGTTCCGTCACATCGCGTTCTCGTAAAATCAGGTCTTTCAAGAGCAGTTGGTTCAGTATCATTGACCTCTGGTGTTCGTTAGGCAGTTCCAGTTCGTAGTCAAGATAGTCTGTATCAGGACTGCCTTTTTCTGGATCATTGCCATTGACGTTTACAAACTGCTTGGTAACGAGCGGCAGATCTTGATACAGTTGCTGATGAGGGTCATTTTGTCCGTGTAGTGGCATGTCTTCCTGAAAGGCTTTTGCCTCGCAATCCTCAAAAATCAACACTGGCATCGGGCAATTAGGCGTAATCTCAGCGACGATTTCGAAGTCCAAGCCATCGAACTGCTTTTGAAACTCTGCCAGATAAGTAATGAGGTCATAATGACCTCGGAAGCGGGCATCATAGACATACACTGTATTTAGTAATCCAACCGGTAGTTTAAAATCTTCCACTTCACTTTCATCGTGTCGCTGAAATTCCCGTTGAATGTGCTCCACCTGAAAGTCGAACTGTGAAAGATACTGCACAAACCCTTGAATGAAGGTATCAACCAGGTATCCACGGCTCTGCTCTACATCATCTTGATCGTGAAAACTCAATGTCGTGCGACTTCCAGTAAAGGTGCGTCTTTCATACAGATTCGACACTGAACCGACTTCGCTACGCTTTACCTGGCGGAACATCAGTAGCCCATCACGGATTTCGCTCAATGTATAGTAGGTATGAAGGTCTGCATAACTCAGATCGACCGTCTCCTGCTTAGCAAACGTTCGCGCCTGCCCATAGACATAGAAGGTGTTTTCGTCTTGAAGATCACCCTTCATTTCGATTTCCAGACAGATGTGGTATCTGCTGGTCTCTTCACTGCGCCGCCGAGCATAGATATAACATTTGTCTTGCCCTACGAACCTATTCTGGTTTTTGTTCTCGCTGCTACGGAAATAGTTCACCTGTAGCAACTTGATGAGGATGTGAAGTTTAGGTTCATCAAATTTCAGTTCTCTGGACGGCAATTGGTTGCCTTCAAATTGGATAATTGGCAACCCGTCTGTCAGTTCCTTCTGTCGAGCATAGAGAACATAGACGGCCCAGCGCCGAGAACCATCCAGATAATCATGGGTAAACGAGCGGTAGGGCGCATCGATTTGTTCTTTTAACAAGTTATGCAAACGCCCAAATTTGAATTTGTCTTTGCTATAGAGCATTGGCTCCGGTAAGACATAGCGTACCAACTGATATTGCTCTTCCAACTGCGTGAAGTCAGAGGGTGGTTCAATGCGAATCGTTGTTGTACGGGCAGTTGCTTTCTTGGGCGGTTTCATGTTTTTGTTCACAGGTTCACCTTCAAATCATGAAAAAAGTGTAGAAACGCTTCGTGGAATTCGTCGGGATTGAGGGTATTCAGTGCGCCTTGAACTACTATAATATGCGCTTCAGAGAAGTGATTCACCGACTCGAGTTGATCGCCATCGCAGCGATAGTATTGCAACAGACGCTCTTGAGAAGTTGCCAGGTTGACGTAGATCAGGCAAGCGTGTGTCGCTTCGACCTCAGCAATCTGGGCCCATTTTTCGATCGCACGGCGACGAAAATACTCTCCACTGAGT
>JAIOHO010000003.1 GCA_019912905.1 Anaerolineae bacterium | reverse complement strand
GTTATGCTGGTAAGCATCCTTTAACCACCTGATGAGGAGTGATTCATGACCAAGCAGTATACACAACCCCCGGAGATGCAGATCGACCCGCAGAAGAGTTACACTGCCCACTTCAAGACCAGCAAAGGCGAGTTCGACATCAAGCTGTTTGCCAAGGAAGCGCCAATCACGGTCAACAACTTCGTGTTTCTGGCCCAGGACGGTTTCTACGATGGGGTCAAGTTCCACCGGGTCATCAAAAACCCGCCGTTTATGGTTCAGGGGGGCGATCCAACCGGCAGCGGGCGCGGCGGCCCGGGCTACCGCTTCAATGACGAGACGGGTGCGCTCAAGTTGAAACACGATGGCCCCGGCGTGTTGAGCATGGCGAATGCCGGGCCGAATACCAATGGGTCGCAGTTTTTCATCACTCACATTGCCACGCCGCATCTCGACGGCAAACATGGGGTCTTCGGCAAGGTCATGGGTGACGGTCAGACCGTCGTCAACGCCATCGACCAGGGCGATACCCTCGAATCGGTGACAATTGTCGTCAGTTAGGCGCTGTTTGGGTGGGGCGATGTAAGCGTCGCCCCATTATTCCCATCAAGTTAGGCCCTAAATGTGGGTCCTCGCCAGCGGCTAACCCCCTCATCCAACCCTTGGCCCCTGTCCCGCAGCGCTGCTCAGGGGTCGAGCAGCGCTTCACTGAAGGCGGCTTCGCTGCCCCCGCGCAAGGGGTGAGGTAGCTGAAACGCGCTTAAGTGAGCAGACATGGGTACCGCCTCCAGCAGCCCATTCTCTCTCCTGAACGATCATGAACCCTTGTAATCCATTAATCCGCATTTGATGATTTTTGGCCTGCACACCCATCTTAAAATCGTATAAATTTTGCCGGTCACCGGCCTTCAAAGTGGTATACTAGGCACATTCCGACACGAGGCCGACTCCCATGCCATATTTGATCGATGGGCATAATCTCATCGGCCAGCTTTCTGACATCTCATTGGACGACCCCAACGACGAAGCCCTGCTCGCTCAAAAGTTAGTGGGTTTTGCGGCGCGCACCGGCAAGCAGTGTGTGGTCGTCTTCGACTATGGTCTGCCCGGCGGTAAATCGCGCATGTCCACCCGCGCCGTGCAGGTCGTCTTTGCATCGCAGCGGTCCAGCGCGGACCGGGTGATGATCGAGCGCATCGGCAAGATCAAGGACCCCCGCCAGTGGACGGTCGTGACCTCCGACAATGAGGTGCTGGAAACGGCTAAGGTGCGCAAGATGAAGACCCTCAGCAGCCCGGAATTCGCCGATCTGCTGCGTTCGCCCCCCCGTCCGGTCGTTGATGCCGGAGAGCGTGCCGACGTGAGTCTGTCGTCGGATGAGGTCGATGACTGGCTCAATTTCTTCCAGGGCGGCGGGAACAACTAACCGTT
Source organism: Anaerolineae bacterium (assembly GCA_019912905.1). Classification (GTDB taxonomy): domain Bacteria; phylum Chloroflexota; class Anaerolineae; order Aggregatilineales; family Phototrophicaceae. Next base: position 4,516 of record JAIOHO010000003.1, on the reverse strand, counting down.
TACGCCTCCTGTGAATAATGCTATACTTCCGAGAGAAGGAAAATCAACCGGGGTGTAGCGAAGTCCGGTTATCGCGCACGCTTTGGGAGCGTGAGATCCCCGGTTCGAATCCGGGCACCCCGACACGAATCGCCCATGATGCGGGTATGGTGTAGCGGTAGCACATGACCCTTCCAAGGTCCTGGCACGAGTTCGAATCTCGTTACCCGCTCTGGTGACAGATGCAGTGGGACTATAGCTCAATGGCAGAGCTGTCGGCTCATAACTGATAGGTTCCTGGTTCGAGTCCAGGTGGTCCCACCTCCCGGCACTCTCTGCTCAGAGAGTGTTTTTTTATGCCCCGCTCTGCCGGTCATAACGACGAATCACCATCGCGCGCGCAGGCCGCATCCCCAACCGTTCGTAAAAAGACTGCACGTCCGGGTCGCAAACCAGATCCACCGCGTAATACTCCGTGAGCTGCACCAGCATTCGGCGGACCAGTTCGCTTCCGATTCCCTGATGCTGATAGGCGGGCAGCACCTCCAGGTTGGGGATAAAAGCCGCGTGGACTCCATCGCCAATGGCGTTGATAAACCCGACCACCTGCCCACTGGACTCATCGATCGCCAGGACGATCGCGGCGCTGCCCTGAAGAATTCTGAGATGGGTGGCGGGCGACGGCGGATCGGGCCAGCCGACGAAAAACCCTTGCAGGCGTTCCGCCGTGATTCCGTCCAGCGACATGCGATAGTCAATCATCCTCAGTCCCCTGGGCACAAACAGCAAAACAGGGCCTGCTCGCGCACGCCCTGCTGGATTCTGATGAAGTTAGGTACGGCAGGCCATGCCCCTACCGTGTACGGATCGCGGGCTAGCTGCTGGTGTTGGCGTCTGGCGTGTCGATGTTAGCGGCCAGTTCTTCCTCGATCACCCCGGCAAAGACGTCGAACGGCTGCGCGCCGCTGATCGGGCGACCATTGATGAAGAACGCCGGTGTGCCCCGGATGCCCAGGTCGCGCGCTTCGTTGTAATCGGCAACCACGCCGCTGAGATAGCGCTGGTCCTCGACACAGGTGTTAAAGGCATCGACATCCAGCTCAAGCTGACCGGCTAATTGGGCGAAGGCCCCGGCCTGGTTGAACGTGCCCTGGTTGGCATACAGCAGGTCGTGATACTCCCAGAACTGCCCCTGCTCCCCGGCACAGCGCGCCGCAAGCGCCGCCGTCACAGAGGTATCCGCCAGAATCGGATAATCGCGGTAGACGAAGCGCACCTGGTCGCCGTAGGTTTCGATGATTTTGTTAAACGTCTCGGCCTGGAAGCGGCCACAGAAGCCGCAGTTAAAATCGCCAAATTCGATCATCTCGACGGTGGCTTCCGCGCTGCCCCGGTAGTACTCGCTCGTGGCCGCAACATCAAAGCGGCTGGTAGGATCATCCAGGCTGGGCGCGCGGTTCGACGCCACCAGCCCGGCAAATGTATCCGCCTGTTCCGCCATCGCCACCGAAATCGCGTCGGTCACCCAGGCGCGGTTGGCACGGTCCACCCGAAAGGCGGAGAACCAGCCGATGAACACGCCCAGGAGCAGGAAGACGATCGCGATGAACACATAATTAAAGGTAGTGCGCCTGATGACGATCACCGGCTGCGTTTCGCGCTGGGCCTGAGGCGCATCGGGCGCGGCGGTGGGGGAAACGATCGGGTCGCTTTCCTGTTCAGAGTCCGCGCCGTCAGGGGCGGTCAAGGTCAGTTCAGACTGTTCCATACTCACTGGAGTCAAATCCTCAACTACAACACAATCCGTTTTTCAAGCATATCACAACTCATCCGGCATTTCCTTGTGAAATCGTATCGTTTGTCCGAACTTATTTATTCATGGTAACATGATGACAATTCAGACTCGATTCGAGACACGAACCGAATACGAATCTGACGGGACAAGGGGTGAACATCTTACAGGAATCTTGTGGCTCACGGGCCTGTAAGGGGCATTCGAAACGGATTCCCTGCGAGCCGCGTCGTGACGAAAGATTACCGCTATGGCTGACCCACAGCAACTTGAAATGCTGAAGCAGGGTGTGGATGTCTGGAACCGCTGGCGAAAAGACAATCCCTCGGTTCCGGTTGATCTCAGTAAGGCAGACTTGTTGCGCGCCGATCTCACCGGGGCAGATCTGACGTGGGCAAATCTGGCGAACGCCTACCTGCGCGAGGCCAACCTCACCAATGCGGACCTGGCGAATGCGATTGTCAGTGATGTGCGGTTCACCAATGCGAATCTTTCCGGCGCGAACCTGCACAGTGCGAACCTGTGGTGGGCGAATTTCTGGAATGCGACGCTGGTCCATGCGATCCTGACTGAAGCTGAACTGTGGCATGCGAATCTGACCAATGCGAACCTCACCGGGGCGAATCTGGAACGCGCCGATCTGACCTCTGCTGTCCTTGTGGAAACCAATTTACAGCAGGCCAACCTCACCGGAGCGGTCGTCTATGGCGTTGCCGTCTGGAATGTGAATCTGGAAGGGGCGATCCAGAACAATCTGATCATCACCCAGCCCACCGAATCGCTCATCACCGTCGATGATCTCGAAATCGCGCAGTTCATCTATATGCTGCTCAATCATCAGAAACTGCGCAATGCGCTGAACGCCGTCACCGAGCGCGGCGTGCTCATCCTGGGGCGGTTCGGCGGCGGCGGGATCGACCTGCTGCGGGCGATCGCGGCCCGGCTGCGCGATCTGGGCTACCTGCCCATCATCTTCGATTTCGAACGTCCCAGTGGACGTGATTACACGGAAACAGTGAAGACCCTCGTCGGCCTGGCGCGCTTTGTGGTGGTGGACCTCAGCGGCCCGTCGGTGCCCCAGGAGCTTTATGCGACCGTGCCATTCTTCGACATTCCCTTTGTGCCTATTCTGGAAGCGGGCCGACATGCCTATTCCATGTTTGTCGATCTGCTGAAATACCCCTGGGTGCTGAAGCCGCCCGTCGAGTTCGAGAGTCAGGCGCACCTGCTCGAAATCCTGCCCACAAGGGTTGTGGCGGTGGCCGAAGAAAAACATCAGGAACGCCAGGCCCTGCTCGACCAGCTCTTCCCGAAGGCGAAAAACAGCTGATTTCACGAGGTTTCCACGATGTTCGACATTGCAATCGAGACGATCGAAGACGTTAAGGTGATTAAACTGGACGGCGAACTGGATGGCATGGGCGCTTCGGTCGCGCAGCAGCAGGTCCAGCCCCTCGCCAAAGCAGGCCATCGAATTCTGTTCGACGTCAGCGGCGTGACGAGTACGACGAGTGCGGGCATTCGTCTGTTTCTGGTCACTTACCGGTATACGTCGAACAGCGGCGGGAAGCTGATCCTGGCTGGATTGCGCCCAGACCTTGAGGGTGTGCTTGCTGTAACGGGATTTCTGAAGTCCTTTACCGTGTGCCAGACGGTGCAGGATGGGTTGCAGCAGTTTCGGTCGGACAGCGTCATACCGGCTGAACCGAATCAGAATCCCGAATAACCATCTCCTCCGATTCGTGTTGGCGGTCTTCGATTTCTGCCCTGGCATTGATCCCCGCATTTGTGTGTGATTCCGGTTTGTTCAAGTTGAACTATTCGTAGTAACATGAAGGAGCGTCGCTGACGCATCTGGACCTATCGAACGAGCAGGAAATTTTAGCGATAAGGAGACTGCCTTTGAGTGAACTTTTGCACGGTCTTGTCGTCAAAGACCAGAGTGGTTTTTTCTGGGTGGAGGTGAAAGACGGATCACAATTCATCTGTCGTTTACGAGGCAAGCTTATGGAAGAGGCCCAGTCGTCCGACATTGCGGCGATTGGGGACCGGGTGAGGTTTCAAGTCGTGGATGAGGAAACCGGCATCATCGAAAGTGTTGAGGAACGCACCAGCGTGCTTTCGCGGGCGGCACGCACCGAAGGCAATCGCGGTGCCGGGCAGTCGGAGCGCGAGCAGGTGATTATCGCCAATGCAGATCAGGCGCTGTTCATCTTCGCCGCCGCCAGCCCGATCCCCAACTATAAGATGCTGGATCGCTTCCTCGTCGCCGGAGAACAATCCGGCATCGACAAACTGATGATCGTCGTCAACAAGATTGATCTGGAAGACCCGACCGATGTCCGGGCGCGTTTCGCGGTATACGAACAGATTGGCTACGACATTCTGTACACCTGCGCGCTGCAAGGCATCGGCGTGGACAACCTGCGCGATCGGCTGGCCGGACGCATTTCGGTCTTTACTGGGCCATCCGGCGTGGGCAAAACCAGTCTGCTGAATGCCATCCAACCGGGACTGGGCCGCGCCGTCAAAGCCGTCGGTTCGCGCGAGGAAGGGCTGCACACCACCCGCGACAGCGCGCTCATCAAGCTGGAAAACGGCGGTTATCTCGCCGACACCCCCGGCATCCGCAGCCTGACCCTGTGGGACATCGAACCGGAAGAACTGGACGCCTATTTTGTCGAGATCGCGCCGTATGTGGAGCAGTGCCGCTTCGGGGACTGCACGCACGGCAGCGAACCGGGC
>JAIOHO010000113.1 GCA_019912905.1 Anaerolineae bacterium | reverse complement strand
GAATGACATTATCCAGAATATCCAGAGAGGCCACACCAGGATACCCGGCTCCACTGATCGCCTGCTCACTCACCATATGAATTTTGGTGATGCCAAATGGACGCAGCGGAGCCAGCGCCATCACCACCGGCATGCTCGTACAATTGGAGTTCGCGACCAACGCCCCTGTCGTCCAGCCCCGCCGCGCACGCTGGACATCCACCAATCGAACATGATCGGCATTCGCTTCAGGAAGAAGCAGTGGCACATCTTCGACCATCCGGTTAGCGGATGCATTGGTACAAACGACATGACCCGCCTCAGCAAGCTCGAACTCACGAGGATTGGCGGCTTCCTTTGGGAGTGCCGAGAACACCAGCAGCGAGTCAATCGGGTCATCCAGCGCCTTGACCCGCAGCCCGGAGACCGAAACAGGCGGGCCGCCGTCCAGCACCCAATTGGTCACCTCACCGTAAATCTGACCCGCACTCCGGCTGGAACCAATCACCTCGGCTACCTGGAACCAGGGATGATTTTCCAGCAATTGGACAAATCGCTGGCCGACCGCTCCTGTCGCACCCAGCACGGCAACATTCAGTTTTTCCATCGCTCTGGCCTCGAAGTAAACTAAATTCCCACCCATTGGTGTTCGGTTTTGACCGCAGGATATGATCCCAACATCTTGACAAAGGATGCGCGCTGAAGCAGTCCCGTCAGAGCCTCCTGGACGTGCTGCTCTTGCCAGTGTCCTTCAAAATCGAGATAAAAAACAGGCTCCCACGGGCGGTTGCGCCGCGGGCGCGACTCGATTTTGGTCAGGTTAATATTATGTTGGGCAAACTCACCCAGGCAGTCGTATAACGCCGACGGATTATTGCGCGTGGCGAACACTAACGATGTCTTGTTATATTCTCCGCGCGGAGGGTCCTCATTACCAATCACAAAGAAACGCGTGAAGTTAAACTCGACATCTTCAATCTGCGAATCAAGAATATCAAGGTGGTACAGTTCACCAGCCAGTGCAGTCGCCACAGCCCCAACCTGGGGTTCCGGGTTCGCAGCCAGATCCTTTGCCGCACCAGCGGTATCATACCAGGGTATGCTCGCCAGGTTGTTCCGCTTCAAGTAGCGCTCACATTGGGCAAGCGCCTGCGGATGCGAGCGCACCGAACGAAGATCCTCCACTTTGACGCCGGGCGGGGCTAACAACGCATGATGGACGTGCAAGATCACATCGGCCTGAATGCGCAGGTCCGAGTCCATCAGAAGCTCATAAGCCTTGCTGACTGCGCCTGCCAGTGCATTCTCGACGGGCAGCATTCCATAAGTGATCGTTCCGTTGCTATGGATGGATTCAAAGAGATCTCCGAGAGAGTGGCACGGATAGACGTCAACGGCGTCCCCAAAATGCTGCCGGATCGCCATCTCCGAATTTGCGCCCTGTACTCCCTGGAATGCGACAACTTTCCGCAAGGCCAATGCTCCTTAGCGAGGACCCTGTAAAACAGGGCATAAAATTGATTACATCCAGCGCGAAATCGTAACACACACCCAAACATGCCGTCAACACCGGGGCAACGCCTACAAGCAATTTGACAAGCACTTGTCAGGGATGATAAACTTTTTTCAGATCAACGCAAGAAATATTCCTGAGGCAAAGGGCCATGCAGCAAACCCGCCGCTATATTCTGGACATCTTGAAAGCTCGGGGTGAAGCCACCGTCGATGAAATTGTCGATGAGCTGCACGAACGGCGCGGTAAGGATATTACAGCGGTCACCGTGCGCCATCATATCGCCTGCCTGCAAAAAGACAACCTGATTGCCATACCTGAGCTTCGGCATCGCACTTCGCCGGGGCGACCGCAGCATGTCTATTCACTGACGGACCAAGCAGTCGCGCAGTTTCCGAGCAATTATCAGCAGTTGGCTGCGGGCCTTTTGAAACAGCTTCAGGATCATTTGCCAGCAGATGGGGTTAACGTCATCCTCGAAGGGGTGGCGCAGCAGATAGCCTATGAAGCGCACATTCCTGAAGCGCCATTTGAGGAACGGCTTGATATGGCGGTCGATTACCTCAACAACCGGGGCTACGAAGCCTATTGGGAAACGGCAGAAGACGACTACGTCCTGTACACCAGCAACTGTCCTTATCATCAAATTGCTCAGGATACACCGGCGTTATGTGAAATGGACATCCGCCTCGTCGCTTCGCTGTTAGGAACGGTTCCCCGACGCTTGACCCACATCATGGCCGGTGAAACCGCCTGTGCCTATCGCATTCCCAATGCGCTCCCCGGCTAAATAATGTTTAAATCCGTCTGTTTAATTGACGGAATGTATTCAGCATGTTAAAATTTGGACAATCCAAAGTATGACGTTTGAGGAGATCCTTCATGGTCGTCAATGAACAGGTAGAAACC
>JAIOHO010000112.1 GCA_019912905.1 Anaerolineae bacterium | reverse complement strand
CGTATAGGCTGATGGATCATGTATAATCGACTTGACGAATCATTCGAGGAATAGACTTGTGCGACGCTGGCTTCTGGGATTGATGGTGCTGTTGTTTGCGGCTTGTTCCGGTACGGCGACCGAAGAACCGGTCGATCCGTTTCAGCTGATTACAGACGCAGCTAAAAATATTCGCGAGTCGAATACCTTCCGCATGAGTGTCGATCGGACCGGCGCGTCCTACTTCGTCCAGACAGACCTGGGCCTGGTCGATTTCCGCCATGCGATGGCACAGTACGTCGCCCCGGACATCCTTCAGGCGACTGTGCGGCTGATCGCCGCGGGCCTGCCAGCCGATGTCGAAGTCTTCTCACGCGGCGACAACCAATGGTATCGACATGCAGTGCTGACCGCCAATCTGTGGTTCAACGCGCCGTTTGCCGAGGGCTTCAATCCTGAAGAACTGATCGCCCAGGATACCGGTTTCCAGATGGCGCTGCACTCGCTGATTAACCTGTCCTATGAAGGCCGGGACAACCTGGAAGATGGCACGTCCGTCTTTCACCTGAAAGGGCTGGCTGATGGTGCGGACATTTCCGCGCTGCTGGCGAACCTGGTCGAAACCACCGGCCAGGTCTTCGTCGATGTCTTTATCGACCAGAAGATGATGATTCCCGTGCGCTTCGTCATCGTTCAGCCGGATACCATCACCGAGGCCGAACCCGAACCCACCACCTGGACGGTGGACGTCTACGACATCAACGCCGCACCCGAACTCGACCCGCCCCCGGATGAATCCTAGATGACCTCACAGAAAACCAAACTGAATCCCTGGCTGGTGCTGACCGTGATGTGCGTGCCGGTCTTTATCGGCGCGCTCGATCTCACCGTCGTCTCAGCCTTCCTGCCGGAGTTGATCATCCAGCTCGAACTGCCGCTGCAAACGGCGCTGGACGATGCTGCCTGGATTTTGAGCGGCTACCTGCTGGCGTACACCGTCAGCATGACGTTCATGGGCCGGGTGAGCGACCTGCTCGGTCGGCGGATGGTGTATATCCTCTGCCTGCTGATTTTCCTGATCGGTTCGGTCCTGGTGGCAACCGCCCACGCCGGACCAACGGATTTTGTCTACATGCTTTACCGCCGCCTGGGGCAGAGGCCGGACATCGCCTATGTCAATTTGCAGGTGATTATCTTCGGGCGGGTGGTGCAGGCGCTGGGGGCCGGGGCGCTGGTCCCTGTCAGCCTGGCACTGGTTGGCGATCTGTTCCCCCCGGCACAGCGCGCCCGCCCGCTCGGGTTGGTTGCCGCCATGGATACGCTGGGGTGGGTGCTGGGTCATCTCTACGGCGGCCTGATGGTGCAGATCATGCCCTGGCAGGGGATCTTCTGGCTGAATGTGCCGATTACACTGGTGACGATCGTGCTGGTGATCTGGGCGCTGCGCACCGTGCCGCAGTACCGCGTCAAAGGCCGCTTCGACTTCCTCGGCGCGGCGCTGATCGTCGGCGCGCTGGTGGCGCTGAACATTGGCCTGGGCGGGAATGTCGATGCCGCGGCATCTGCTGCCGGTTTCGAGGATCTATCGCCGCTGCCGCCCTACTTCGGCCCGATGATGGTGCTGACGATCGTGTTTCTGGCTGGATTCGTGTGGGTCGAACGGCGCGTGCATGATCCCCTGGTGAATCTCGCCATGTTCCGGCGGCGCAACCTGTCTGCCGGGGCGCTGGTCAACCTGTTTGTCGGCTTCTGCCTCGTCATCGGGCTGGTGAGCGTGCCGATTCTGGTCAACGTGCGCCAGGAAGATGTCTCGCAGTTGGAAGCGGCGGCGCTGCAAGTGGGCCTGCTGCTGTCCACGCTGACGGTGCCGATGGCGCTGGCGGCGGTTCCCGGCGGCTGGTTGAGCGATCGAATCGGCTACCGGCGCACGACTCTGTTGGGGCTGGGGCTGGCGATTATCGGCTTCCTGGCGGTGTGGCGAACGTGGTATCTGGACATCCCGAATGCGATCATCGCCGTCGAAATGGCGGTGGTCGGGGTGGGCCTGGGCCTGACCTTCGCACCCATCGGTGTGGCGGTCATCAACGCGGCCCGCCAGAACGAGCGCGGCGTCGCTTCGGCCCTGGTGATTATCCTGCGCTTAATCGGCATGACCGTCAGCGTGTCGGCGCTGACCACGCTCTCGCTGAACCGGGTCAACGCCCTGGCAGCGGCAGCGCTGAGTGGAGGAACGGTGGACCCCATGCAGGCCATCGACACTTATGCCAGGATCACCGTCGAAGTGCTGGCGGAACTGGGGTTGATCGGGGCCATCATGTGCGCGTTGGCCTGCATCCCGGCGCTGCTGTTGGGCCGCGACGATCCGGCACTGCTGCAAGCCGACTCCTCCGAATAGCCGCACCGGGCCAGCGGGCTAGGTTTTCCGGTCCACCAGCCGCCGCCCCAGCAGCCGGATCAACTGTTTGTAATCCGATTCAGGCAGCACCTCGATCTGATTCAGGGCCTCCGAAGCGAGGTCATAAGCCATCTTTTGCGTATGGTCCACGCCGCCTGCCCGCTGAATGATGCGGATCGCTTCGGCCAAATCGTCCGCCTGAGCCTCAGGGTTGCCAAAAACGCCGCGCAGCACCGAGCGGTCCGGTTCGCTGGCGTGGTGCAGCGCATAAATGATAGGGATGGTGCGCTTGCCGATGAGAATGTCCGACCCCACCGGCTTGCCGATGGCATCGGCTTTACCAATGATGTTGATGACGTCATCGACCAGTTGGAAGGCCATGCCCGTTTTGCTGGCAAATTCCTGCACCGCCACGACGTAGGGATGTTCGCGGTCACAGCGGTTTAAGCCGATCATCGCACCGATCATCCCCGCGAAGGCGAAGATGCTGCCGGTTTTGTTGTAGGACATCGCCAGCAGGTCCGCTTCCGAAAGGGAGTCGATGTCGATTTTTTCGTAAAATACGTCGGTGATTTCGCCGTTGATGAGCACCGGGATCTGCCGGTTGCTGAATTCCTCGATCAGAAAA
>JAIOHO010000111.1 GCA_019912905.1 Anaerolineae bacterium | reverse complement strand
CGTTTACATACACTACTGACTATCCATCAAAATCGTGATTTTGTCAACAGGTTCGCCTTCATCGTGGGGACTCATGTCTGGGATGCTCGGCTCGTCGCTGTCTTGCCACCGATTCCCCTTGAAACCGCATCAGATCGGTATATTGACGGTCACCGTGGTTCCAATATTGACCTGGCTTTCGAGCTGGATCGTGCCGCTGTGCAGGTCCACCGCCTGTTTGACAATCGCCAGCCCCAGCCCGGTACCCGATACACTGCCGACGTTCGAAGCGCGCTCAAAAGCCTCGAATAAGCGGGATTGGTCCGCTTCAGGAATGCCGATGCCGTGATCCTGCACCGTCAGGACAAGCAGCCGGTCATGGCGTTCCAGCACCACCTCAATCTCGCTGCCCTGAGGGGAATACTTGATGGCGTTCGAGATCAAATTGGCAGCAATCTGCCGCATCAGGCGCGGATCAGCCGCGACCAGGCCATCAAATCGGTTGTGGCAGACGAGCTGATGCGATTCGCCATGGATGATCGCGAACTCGTTGACAATATCCTGCAACAACTCCACAGGACTCAACTGCTCAGGTTTAAAATCGAGACTGCCCGTCTCCATCTGGGACACAATCAGCATATCATCCAGCATTTGCAGAAGCTGCCGAACCGATGCATCGATGCGATCCATATGCGCCAGGCGGTGCGCCTCATCCATGCGATCCGCATAATTGCGCAGGAGACTGTTCGAGGACATAATGCTCGCCAGTGGATTGCGGAAATCATGCGAAAACATGGCAACCAGCTTAGCCTTTAGCAGGCGCTGTTCGCGTTCCTGTTTGAATGCCTGCTGCCACTCACTGACCTCAAGTTGAATCCGCTGCTCCTGAATGCTCTTTTTCTCCAGGCGGCTTTCGACGGCATGTAACAGTTCCAGGCGGCTGAACGGCTTGGTCAGGTAATCATCGGCCCCCAGGTTCATCCCTTTACGGATGTCTTCCTGCGCGGCTCTGGCCGTCACAAAAATGAAGGGGGTGTTTGCCGTAGCAGGGTTGGCACGAAGCTCCAACAAGACCCCATATCCATCGAGACGCGGCATGGTAATATCACAAATGAGCAGGTCCGGCGTATGTTGAAAGGCTGCATTGATGCCTTCAATGCCATCGGCAGCGCCGCGTGTTTCGTAGCCTTCGAGAGTTAACCACTCGATGACCTCACCGCGCAGGATCGCTTCGTCTTCAATGATCAGAATTCTCATCATCAGTCATTTCTCCCAAAGTGGTTATTGGGATGTTAATCATAAACGTGGTCCCCATGTCAAGCTGGCTGTCGACGGTGATCGTGCCACCATGGAGATCGACGGACTCTTTGATGATCACCAGGCCCAGCCCGGTGCCGGGAATCGTATCGACATTGGCGGCACGGTGAAAGGGTTCAAACAGATGAGGCAGGTCGGCTTCAGGGATGCCCATACCGAAATCACGCACTTCGAGGATCACAGCCGACTCCTCATATTCCAGACGAACATGGATCGGCTTGTCCGGCGGCGAATACTTGATGGCATTGGAGACCAGATTGCTGAGCATCTGCCGCATAAGCTTTTTATCGAGTAACACGTCCTGAAGCATGACATCGCAGGAATAGTGGATAGGATGCCTGACATCGGCGCGGTTCAGGAACTCATCGAGGACGCTTCGACACAGCGAATCCAGGTCTATCCGGGCTGGATCAAAATCGACGCGCCGGGCCTGCATCCGCGCCAGCAGCAGGACATCCTCCATAATGTCCTTGAGATGCCCCACCTGAACCTTGATTTTGTCAAAGCGCTGGTCAATCTGATCTTCCGAAAGTTTGTGCCGGTAGGCACTCAGCGTTTCGACCAGGGCCAGGATCGTCGCCAGCGGGGTGCGAAATTCGTGAGAAGCCATCGACACGAACCGGGTTTTGAGGTCGCCTAATTCCTTTTCTTTGGCGAGTGCCTGCCGCAGGGTTTCCTGAGCCTGCTTTTGGGTGGTGATGTCGGTCATCACTGCGAAACTGCCGTTGTATTCCCCATTTTTATCAAACAGGGGTGAACCTGATATAAGCATATGGACTGGTCGGCCATCCTTACGGATAAACACAGACTCGAATGACGCGCTTGCCAGATTTTGTCGCCGCTTGAACTGAGATTCCATTACCTGTGTGTTGGCTTCGTCCAGGAAGTCGAACAGGTTGGCCCCGATGACTTCGTCGCGTGAGTACCCCAGGAGTTCGCAGAATCGATCATTGACGTAGGTGCAGCGATTATCCACATCACGAACAGCGAGGCCGCCGCGCATTGTTTCGACCAGTTGGCGATAATTTTCTTCGCGTGCCTTCAGTCCTGCTTCTGCCCGTTTGCGCTCGGTGATGTCCATGATAATGCCATAGAGCAAGGATTTACCCTGAATATTGATCGAACATGAATAAACTTCCACATCACGGATGTCTCCACTTGCCAGCTGATGCTGGAACTCGAAGATGCTCTGGGTTTCAGTCTGGGTCTGGCGCATTGCTGCCCGCACCACATCTTTCGGTGCCGTGTTGATCTGGGTGATATTCATCGTTCTGAGTGTGTCAGGATCGTAGCCATAAAATAAGCACAGGCAGCCGGATTTGCATCGACGATGGCCCCGGTCTGGGGATCAATGAGCAGTTTGATGGCCTGATTACGCTCAAACATCTGGCGGTAGCGAGCCTCACTGTCCGCAAGGGCCTGCTGGGTGCGCTTGAGGTCGGTCATATCAAACAGGGTAGAACGGCTCTTCAGGTATTGACCGCCCTCATCGTAGATGGCTGTGCCGTTCAACAGGATATGCATGATGCTGCCATCTTTGCAGACGACATCAAATTCCAGATCATTGACCCAGCCGCGCTCTTTGAAACGTGGGAAATTCTCCTGGAAGGCTTGGACACTCTCCGGTGTAAAAATGTCGGTGATTTTGAGTTTGCCGACAAGCTCTTCGCGGGTATAGCCCATCCAACGCAGTTCGGTATCGTTAATCTGTACAATCACCCCGTCCCGGTCAATCGAATGATAGCCGCAGGGCGCATTATTGTAGAGATCCTGGATTTCCACCGTCGATTGTCGCAGTGCTTCCTCCGCCTGCTTGCGTTCGGTGATGTCATGGAACGCACACGCCATCCCGTCACCCTTGATGAATCCGACGCTGAGTTCCGCTTCAAAAACGCCGCCGTCTTTGCGTATGGCACGGATTTCGGCGCGCTTGCCCTGTTGTTCCTGGAACACGCCCTGGACGAGCCTGTCTACCGTGTCGGCATCTTGCGCATGGATCAGCATGACCAGCGATTTGCCGAAATAATCGTCCTGGTCGCACCCGAACAGGTGATTGAAGGACACATTCGTCTGCTGGATCGAGAGATCAGGATGGACCAGCAGAATGCCATCCAGACTGTTGTTCAGGATCGCTTCGACCCGTTCCTTAACTTCGGTCAAATCGGCGGTGCGTTCCTCAACCCGCTCTTCGAGTTCAGCGGCATGGCGTTGCAGCGCTTCCGAGAGCCGCATCTGGCGGATGGCAATCGCAAGCTGGCTGGCAATCTGTATGGTGATTTCCTGATATTCTTCCGTGAAAAAGCCGGTGGTGTTGGCAAACAATCCTAACGTGCCAATGGGTTGGTCACGATCCATCAGAAGGACATTCAGCGCAGACAGCAGGCCTTCGTTTACTCCCTGCTTGAAGCGTGGATTCGATTCTTGCAGTGAACGCAAGTCCTCGACGACTTTAAGATGACGCGTGTCATATCCTTCGAGTAGGCCAGCCTGCAAAGGCACACGGAGACCCTGACCCAGTTTTGTATCGCCATCAAGGGCAAGCGCAAAAATGACTCCCTCGCCCTTTTCGTGGTCAATCAATCCGACATTGGCGCGCTGGCAGGGGATCAGTCGGCGAATGTTGCGGAGCGCGGTCTCGACCACCTTCTGAATTGAATCCGCGTTAATGATACCGATGTCAATTTCGTGCAGAATTTCCAGGCGCTGGGCATGGCGCTCTAGCGCGATTTCCACCTGCTCGCGCTGGGCTTCCTGCTCGGCGAATTCCATGGCGAAGGCAATGTCCCCGGCAATTTCGTCCAGCATTCGGAGTTCATCATCATCGAAGAAATCGGTTTCCGTCGCATACAGACCGAACGCTGCCCGCGCCTCACCTGCGACCTTGAGGGGAAACGCGGCCATTGCCAGGTAACCGAGCCGCAGGGCCTCATCACGCGAGCGGATTACGATCGAATCATGCTCGACATCATTGACGACAATGTGCTCGCCCTTAAGCAGGGCAAGCGCAATGGCCCCTTCGCCGTTCCGCTCTTCATTCAGGACAATGTTGAGGTTATTCAGATACTCTTGGGCGATCCCGGCGTGGGCTACCGGAGTCACCCGTCCGGCGGCCTCATCCAGTAGCCCAATCCAGGCCATGCGAAAGCCGCCTTTTTCCACCGCGATCTGGCAGGCAGTTTCAAATAACGTGGGCAGATGACGGATCCGCACAATGGCCTGATTGATGTCACTGAGCATACTCAGGGTGCGGTTGAGTTTACGGATGTTGATTTCGGCGCGCGTGCGTTTGGTGATGTCTCGCCCGTATACATTGGCGTAGACGGCGTCAACAACGGGCGCGATATCCAGAGAATAAATGGTATTATCGCAGATGACCTCGATCTCTCGGCTTGTGCCTGCCGCGAAAGATTCTGAGACGACTCGCCGTACGTCTTCGGGGAGGCGTGTGCCGACTTCACAGCCCCATAAAGTCAGCAGGTGGTGACTGCCCGGGTTTGCGTACAAGAGGCTACCGTCACTGGCGATCCGCAGCACAGGATTAGGGTTTTCACTGGGGAATCTCGCCAGGATTTCGATCTCCTCAAGCGTCCGCGTGCGTTCGGTGATGTCGAGAGAGAGGATGAAGATGCCTTCGGGAACAGGCTGAATGCTCAGGTCAAACCAGGCGCTTGTCCCATCTGGATAGATGAATTCATTCTCGATGCGCTCAACTGTGCGTTCCTGCATACAGCGTTGGAGTGCCGTGAACATCTCGGTCTGTTCGATGCCCGGATACAGTTCCATCATCGTATGGCCGATGAGTTCGTCCTTTGCGCGCAGTCCATGACGGGCGGCGGTCTCATTGACATAGCGATAATGCCAGTCAAAGTCAATGATCTGGCAGCCTTCCAGCAGGTGGTCGAACGTGCGATAGTCACGATCTCCATCTGGCGGCATAGTGGGGGAGTCCGGATGATCCCCGGACAACTGAGCTTCCAATGAAGCTACCCGCAGCTGGGCCATTTCGAACTGCTCACGGGCTTTTGCCAATTCCATAGACAAATCTTGCATGTTGTCTGGCATCCAGGAGATCCTTACAAAATCGGACTCGGAGGCATGGATGAAGCAGCGGCGGTAGTTGAAGAGTAGTATAACCCACTCTTACCGACTATTTACGATGGGCATGTGTCTAAACTAATGACTATTATCATGATTATCGAGTAATTTACAGTACCGGGTATGCTGACACCGATGTTCGAAATGCAGGTAGTGGGGACACGTTGACTGATGAGGCATGAGAAGGCACTTGTGGATAAACGACCAGGCCTATCCGAGTACGTTCTCGTGAAGAGGATTGTATGAATGCTCTCGCTGTGGAAGCCTGAATCGGGTCAAGAACGGCCATGACTCCAAAGGCGCGCTGAACGCGGTCATCGATCGATGTTATCCGCTGGAACCGGCTGCCGAGGCGCATCGTGATGTGGATACAGGACATAAAAGCGGCTGTGTCATCATCACGGCGACGCAGCACGGCAAAGCCTGAGGAAGCGCCGCATGCCTGTCGCCAGATGCTCCATGCGTGGAG
>JAIOHO010000110.1 GCA_019912905.1 Anaerolineae bacterium | reverse complement strand
TTCCAGTATTTCGCTCAGGCCTATGTATTTGGTACGGCGGTCGATACCGCGAACACGGCCCTGGGTGCGCCGCTCAATTCGACCCTGTTCTACAGCGTCTATCTGTATCAGAACGGCTTCGTGTATCTGCGCATGGGCTACGCCTCGGCGATGGCCTGGATTTTGTTCATCATCATCATGATCTGCACGCTGCTGCTGCTGCGCACTTCAGACCGATGGACTTACTACGCGGGGTAATCCAATGGACAGTACCGCACTTTCTCCTAGCACCTATGCGCTTGGTCAGACCCGTCACCGGCGGAAAACCCTGCGCTCGTTGTTGAGTCACGCTTTGCTGATTACGGTCGGCCTGTTTTTCGTCGTGCCCTTCCTGTGGATGCTGTCCACAGCGTTCAAGTCGGACCAGGATGTGTTCCGCACCCCTCCGTCCTGGCTGCCCCACGACAACGCTACGGTGCTGGTCAACGGCGAAGCGCTGCCGCTGTACGATGTGACCTTTGACGAAGGCGTCCGCCAGTTGGCCTTGATCAGTATTGCCGAAGGCCACGGGACGTTTGTCGATCCCGCTAATCCCGACGAGACTCTTGTCGTGCGGATGCGCTATGCCGAGGCGATTCTGGTCCCACAGCTGCGCTGGCAAAATTTCCCGGACGCGCTGAATCGAGCTACCCGGCCAGGGTTGGGGGTCACGTTCTGGACTTACTTCAGAAACAGCCTGGTTATTGCCTTTTTTTCGATCATCGGGACGCTGATCTCGTGTACGCCGGTCGCTTATGGTTTTGCGCGCATCCAGTGGCCGGGACGCAATGCCCTGTTTGTGCTGGTCCTGGCGACCATGATGCTGCCATTTCAGGTGACGATGATTCCGCTGTACGTGTTATTTACCGATACGCTTCAGTGGGGCAATACCTTTTTGCCGCTCATCGTGCCAACATTTTTTGCCAATGGGTTTGACATCTTCCTGCTGCGCCAGTTTTTCCGCACGATCCCTGAAGAACTCTCCGACGCAGCGCGGGTGGATGGCGCTTCGGAATGGAAGATTTTCACGCGCATCGTGCTGCCGCTTTCGGTCCCGGTGCTGGCGACCATCGCCGTCTTTACCTTCCTGTACGCCTGGAATGATTTCACCGCGCCGCTGCTGTTCCTGACCAGCCCGCAGAATTACACGATGGCGATCGGGTTACAGGATTTCCAGGGTCAGCACACGGTTGCCTGGAACCAGCTGATGGCCGCATCGGTCGTCTTTACGGTTCCGATCGTCATTGCCTTTTTCTTTGCGCAGCGAACCTTCATCCAGGGGATCAAACTCACAGGCTTAAACGAATAGCGGCTGAAGTCAGCACCAGTCTGTCGGGTGCGGTGATGACGCGGCCACGGGAGTCTGGCTGTTGATCCTGATGAATGCCGCGAAGCAAGGCCGCCGGTTTGCAGAAGATAGTTCGTTATCCCGAACTGACGGCCCCTGAATTCTGCGGAGCGTCCCTGCGGGTGGGGACGGCTGTGGAAGGGTCAAAACGGATAATCGGATTGACTGGCAATCGACGTAATTTGAATCCGCGCCATGAACCACAAAAACCACGCCGTTTGATCGCCTCCTTTAGAAACCCGGCAAAGATGCTGAAACCCATGACAACAATCCACCAATTTTGTGTCCTTTGTCGGGGGATAGGTGTCCGCAGACCGAGTTCAATGGAGAATAAGGGCGATTACCAGGACATTTTGAGGACAGCCGTATGAACAAATGGGTCGTGGGTGTGGACCTCGGCGGAACCAAGATCGAACTGGGCCTGGTCGATCCTCAGGATCGCATCGTACAGCGGCGGCGCATCCCAACCGAACCGCAGCGTGGCCCCCACAGCGTCGTCGAGCGCATCGCCGAGAGTGTGGCGGAACTGAGTGCCGCGCTGCCACCGGGCGAACGAGTCGCCGCTCTGGGTATCTGCTCGCCAGGACCGGTGGACCACGAAACCGGCACCCTGATCGACCCGCCCAATCTGGCCGGTCTGCACAATGCGCCCCTGCGCCAGATGCTGACCGAGCGCCTGAATATGGTCGTCAGCCTGGAGCACGATGCCAAGGCCGCCGCGCTGGGCGAATTTCATTTTGGCGCGGGACGGGGCGAGCAGAGCATGGTGTACATCGTCATTGGTACGGGTGTCGGCGGTGCGATTATCAGCGATGGCATGCTGTTTCGCGGCCTGCACAACTCCGCCGGTGAAATCGGGCACATCACCATCGACCGGGAGGGCGAACCGTGCTCCTGCGGGCGCATTGGCTGCGTGGAAACATTTGCCAGCGGCCCCTGGCTGGCCCGACGCTACCTGCACCTGGCGGACGATGCCAGTCAGGTCACCGGCGAATGGGTTGCCGAGCGCGCGGCGGATGGGGACCTGCTGGCGCGGCAGGTGATGACCGATGCAGGCGAGGCATTGGGGCTGGCAGTCGGGTCGATGGCGATGATTCTGAACATCGACCTGTTCGTGATCGGCGGCAGTGTCGCCAAATCCGGCGATCTGCTGCTGGAACCCGCGCGCCGGGCGCTGCCGCAGCACACGTATCGATCTGTGGGCTGTGGGGTGCACATTGTACCGACCGAACTGGGTGACAATGGCCCAATCCTGGGCTGCGCCTGGCTGGCCCGACAGGCGGCGGAACGCGCCGATATGCCGGTGCCTGTGCAGGCCAGGGCAGGGCTGGCGGCATCCGAACGCGCGCGGCTGGAACAGGTCGAAGGCACGGTATTCGATGTCCAGCGCTTTTCGGTCCACGATGGCCCCGGCGTCCGCACCAATGTGTTTCTGAAAGGCTGTCCCCTGCGCTGCCAGTGGTGCGCCAATCCTGAATCGCAGTTTCCTCAACCGCAGTTGGCCCTGAACGCCCAGAACTGCATCGACTGCAATCTTTTTGAGGGACGCTGCACGCTGAACCACCTGCACGAATATGGCGAACGAACGGAAATCTGCCCAACCAGTGCCGTCCACTGGATGGGTCAGCGGCGCACGGCGGGCGAGGTGATGGCGATGGTGCAGCGTGACGCGCCTTTTTATGGCGATCACGGCGGCATGACCCTGACCGGCGGCGAGCCGACTTTTCAGCCGCGCATGGCCGAAGCGCTGCTGCGGCTGGCAAAAGCCGATCATATCTCCACGGCCCTGGAGACCGCCGGGCATACCCGCTGGAAAGTGATCGAACGGCTGCTGCCTTATCTCGACCTGATTCTGTTCGACGTCAAACACCTGGATGCCGAGACGCACCAGCGGTTCACGGGCGTCGATAACGAGTTGATCCTCGGCAATTTGCAGAATCTGGCCGCGGTCGGCGCGCCGGTCCAGGTGCGGGTCCCGCTGATTCCGGGCTTCAACGCGGACGAAGCCAGTATTGCGGCCATTGCCGAGTATGTGGCCCGCCTGGATGGGCTGAAGAAAGCGGTCAGCCTGCTGCCGTATCACACGATGGGGCGCGCCAAATACCGGGCGCTGGGGCGCGAGTATCCCTGGGCCGAACATGAATGTCTGACCGACGATGTGGTGCAGAGATTTGCTGAGTTGATCGAGTCCTACGATCTGCATGTGACGATCGGCAGTTGACAGGAGCGCTTGCGATGATGACGATGGATGCCCTGCGAACCGACCCGGCAGCCGCATTTCCTGAAGACCTGTGGCATCATACCCAGCCCGTCGAGCGCCTGGCTCGTATCCGCGAGCGCCTGCTGACCAATACCCGCCAGATCGATGTCGAGCGCGCGCGGCTGACGACCGAGAGCTACCGCGCGACCGAGGGCCAGCCGATGCCCCTGCGCCGGGCACACATGCTGCTGCACCTGACGCGCCATCTGAGCATCGTGATGGACGAGGATGAGCTGATCGTGGGCAACCGGTCGCTCCTGCCGCGCATGGGCGTGATCGCCCCGGAGGGTGCCGTCGATTGGATTGATCGCGAGCTGGATATTCTGCCCACCCGCCCGCAGGATCAGTTTGATATTCAGCCGGAGCAGATTCGCGAGCTGCGCGAGGAGATTTTCCCCTACTGGCGCGGCCAGACGCTCGAAGATACGGTCGCCGCACGCGTTCCGGCGTTTATCCAGGCGGCGGTGCGCGGCAGGGCGTTCAGCCTCAACCAGACCGATCATGCCCAGGGCCACATCCTCCCCGACGTCGCTGAGTGGCTGCGGTTGGGCATTGGCGGGCTGAGGCGAAAAGTGCATGCTGCCCAGCAGAGACAGGATGTTCAGCCGCCGGAGCAGCAGATTTTTTACGAGGCGTCTCTCATCGCTTTGCAGGCTGCTCAGGAGTTCATCCTGCGCTACGCGGATCTGGCCCGCGCGCAGGAAACAAACGATCCACAGCGGCGGGTAGAACTGGATCAGATCGCCGCGACTTGCGCCTGGATCGCTGAAGACCCGCCGCGCGATTTCCGCGAAGGGCTGCAATTTATCTGGTTTCTGTTTGTCCTGCTGCAAATCGAATCGAATGCCAGCAGCTTTTCGCCAGGACGGTTCGATCAATACCTGCTGCCTTATCTGGAGCGTGACCTGGAAGCGGGCCGGTTGACCCTGGCTGAGGCCCAGATTCTGCTGGAAAGCCTGTGGCTGAAGTTTAACGAAATCGTTCTGCTGCGCAGCAGCAGCAGCGCGCGCTACTTCGCCGGATTCCCGATTGGCTTTAATATCGTGCTGGGCGGCCAACTGCCGGATGGCCGGGACGCGACCAATCTACTCAGCTATATGTGCCTGCGGGCGCAGGCCGACCTGGGCCTGACGCAGCCGAATCTGTCGATTCGCATCCATCACCACAGCCCACAGAACTTCCTGATGGCCGCCGCCGCCGTCATCGGCAGGGGCAGCGGCATGCCCCAGGTGTTCAATGACGAGGTGATTATCCCCGGCCAGATGCAGCGCGGCATCGACCCCCGCGATGCGCGCGATTACGCCGTGGTGGGCTGTGTCGAGTTATCGACCCCAGGCAAGGCGCTCGGCTGGAGCGATGCGTCGATGTTCAACATGACGCGGGTGCTGGAACTGACGTTGTTTGGGGGCAGGGACCCGCAGACCGGCACGCTAATCGGCCTGCCGACGCCTGCGCTGGATGAACTGGAGACGTTCGCCCAGTTGGAGGCCGCCTATGACCGCCAGTTGGCCCATTTTATCGACCTGATGGTCCGGGGCTGCAACATCGTGGACAGCATTCATGCCGAAATGCTGCCCTCGCCGTTCCTGTCGCTGGTGATCGACGACTGCATCGCGCGGGGGGTGGATGTCACCGCCGGGGGCGCGCGTTACAACTTCTCCGGTGTCCAGGGGGTGCAGATCGCTAACGTCGCCGACAGTCTGGCCGCGGTCCGGCAGGCAATTTTTGAGGAAGGCTGGCTGACCGCGGTGGAACTGCTCGACACGCTGCGCAGCGATTATGCGGACCGCGAAGTGCTGCGCCAGCGGCTGCTCAACCGCGTCCCCAAGTATGGCAACGACGACGAGGCTGTCGATCAGTTCAACCGTCGCTGGGCGAACCGCTACTGCCACCTGGTCGAGCAGCATCACAATATTCGCGGGGGCATCTACCAGCCGGGGTTTTACACGGTCTCGGCTCACGTGCCGATGGGCGCGCACGTCGGCGCGACCCCGGATGGACGTCATGCGGGCGACCCGCTGGCGGATGGCGGTCTGTCGCCTTCTGCCGGGCTGGACCGACGCGGCCCGACCGCCGTGCTGCGCTCCGTCAGTAAGCCGGATCTGCGTCTGGCATCCAACGGCACGTTATTGAACATGAAGTTTCTGCCCAGCTTTTTCGAGGGGCACGATGCCCTGGAGAAATTTGTCGATCTGCTGCGCGGCTTTTGCGCGCTCGAAATTCCGCACGTGCAGTTCAATGTCGTTTCATCTCAGATGCTGCGCGAGGCCCAGGCGCACCCGGAACGCTTCCGTTATCTGGTGGTGCGGGTGGCCGGTTACAGTGCTTATTTCACCGAGCTGGATCGCGATCTGCAAAACGAGATCATCCGCCGCACCGAATTTCAGTAGTGCCCCCGCCGGACCGAGCCGCAGGCTCATCCGCGCAGCAGTGATTAGGGCGGGTTCATCCGTTCAGCTTCGATTACTCGATGATAAGGATTTGTGCTAATAATATCCTATTGGCTGAACAAAATTGTGGCCCATTTGCGCCCGTTTTGCCCCCTCAGCGAATCTTCTTTGGCCTTAAATGCGCATCCTCGTGGCGCAGCGATCCCAATTTTGTGGATTCGGTACTCATCCCATAAGATCGCGGCGGCTGAATCCGGGATAGGCAGGCCAGCGATTCAGATTCCCAGGGTGGACTCGCGGATGAGGCCAGCCGCCAATCCACGAGTCCAGAACCCCCCTACCCTATTGCACCCTATGCTTTCAGCACATCCGTCAGCAGCGGCAGCGAGTCGAAGTCGGGCACATCGACCAGATACACATTGCCATAGCCACTGACGTCGCTGGTGAATACCACCTGACTGCCCGCGACATTGAAACGCGGGTGAACGTGCTGCTGCTGCGTTTTGAAGCTGGAATCGTGGCTGCACAGTGCCCGCGCTTCCCCATAATCCTGGCCGTTCCAGCGCCACAGATCGACCGTCGGGCCGACATCGCTGACGACGACCTGCAAGTCATTCGAATAAAAGTGGCCGTGACCAGACTTGAATTGTTTGACGTCGAAGGCGACTTCGATGCGCCCGGTATTGTCGTAGCGGATGTGACCGAAGAAGCCGGTCCCATCGGCATAACGCCCGTGATAGCCGATCATCTCGCCATCGGCGTGCCAGTACTCATGTCCGACCGCCTCGCCGGGTTCTTCGCAGGGGCGAATCTTCCAGACCTCGCCGGTTTCCGCGTTCAGGCCCCAGATGCGGTTATCGACTTTCTCCCAGGGACCTTCGTGGCAGAAGGTCAGCAGATGCGGGTGCGCCGGGGAGGTATTGACGTGCCCGACCCAGTAGTTTTCCTCCCAGACGGACGTGTGCCCGGTCCCATCGACAGCAACCTGCACGATCTGGCTGTGCGGCATGGCGGCCCACGTCTCGCGGAAGCCGACGTACCCGCGCAGCAGATCGACCCGAAAGCGATCGGACATATCCTCGGAGATGCTGCAATAGACGGTGCGGCCATCGGCGCTGCAATTGACCATCGACACGTCGTAACCATCTGGCATGCGGTACAGCGGGCGCTGCTCCAGCGTGTTCAGATCGAGCGCCAGCAGTTCATAGCCATACCAGAAATAGGCTTCGGCTTTGACCGGGTTCAGACAGGCGCGTAAAAACTCGACCTCGCGCGGCAGGGGCAGCGGCGTGAGATCGGTCAACTGAGTGATTTTGTAGGTTTGCAGGTCGATGCTGAACAGATCCGTTTTGTTGTTCCGGTCGGAGGCGAACACCAGTTTACGTTCGTCGTCGTACCAGCCGGGATTGGTGAAGTAGAGATGATGGCTGTGCGCCCGGTACTGGGTCAACTGCCGGACCTCAACGCCGGTGCGCGGGTCTTCGTAGGTACGGATTTCAGGCGGCCAGATTCTGCCAGCGGTCATCAGTGTACGTTCCTTCTGTGTGATGAGAGTAAATGCGAGGTTCACCCCGGCTGCTGTATGACGCGCATCATGATCTGACCGTCGCGCTGTTCGACCGGGTATACCCGTAAATTCTTTCGAACCGGGCGGCGTACCGCCTGGCCGGTGGGGATGTCGAAGCGACCATTATGCATCGGGCACTCAATGCAGCCATCGACCACCAGGCCGCCCGCCAGCGCTGCGCCCTCATGGGTGCACAGGCCATCGGTCGCGTAATACGTATCGCCGTCCAGTCGGTAAATTGCATAAACCCTGCCCCGGTGCTCAAAACCGAGCACATCGTTTTCGTCCAGTTCATCGGCGGCGCAAACCGCCACCCAATCCTGAGCATCAGCCTGCGAAAATTCCGGCGAAGATGGCACAGCCGTCGGCATTGACTCTGCGGTGGACTGCGTGATCGGTGTGGGAACGGCACGCGTGAGGTGGTAGCTGGGGTCTTCCGTGGCCTGCTTAATCAGAGCCGGAATCATCTCCCGGTAGACCTGCCACAGGCTGGTATAGGCCGGGGGCGTCTGGTTCTTGATGAGTTCGTGATACTGCGGCAGCGCATGATAAGGGATCATCGGCGTGGTGTGATGTTCCAGATGGTAATTCATGTTCATGTACAGATAACGAAATATCGGATTGACGTAGACCGTGCGCGTATTCTCTCGATGATCGAACGTATCTTCGGCAAGTCCGGCATGCTGGGTAAGGCCAAGAAGCTGATGCAGCCAGCCGCCATAAAAACGCGGCAGCCAGACGAACATCATCGGCAGGAAACTGCCCACCGCCAGCGACCACACGGCGAACCCAGCCACCACCGCGACGTAGATCCGGCTCGACCAGTACATTTTGGCTCGTTCGGATTCCGGCACAAAATCGAGCACATTGGTGTCGGGTCGGCCTGCCGCATTACGAATAATGCGCCAGATTTCAGGCGGTCCGCTGCGCAGGTAAAAGAAGTCCATCAGAATTTTGAGCAGATCGGCAGGGCGCTGCACCTGAATTTCAGGGTCGCGACCCACGATATAGGTGTGAGTATGATGCCGCGCGTGGCTCCAGCGCCACAGGATACCCTCACGGATGGTCATGAACGAACTGATGTGATAGAAGATTTCGTTGAGCCAGTGTGTGCGAAATGGCGTCCCGTGCCCACACTCGTGCCAGCGCGCATCCGACGAGGAATAAATCGTGCCGTAAATGAGAAAGGCCGGAACCGCCCACCAAGTTCCCCAGGACAGTGCCGCAGCGGACCCGCTCACCACCAGCAGAACGATCCACAATCCGAAATGACGGACTGCCGGGCTATCGCGGCGCTGCATCAGGGCTTTCAACTGCTGGCGCGGAATATCCGGCGACCACCACGTCTGTTCCATACGCGCTTCGATCAGGTCGTCGTCCAGCGCGACCGCACCCGCGTCAGAAAACCCTCCCGAAAGGCTGTAATTGCGTTTCATTCGCACGGCCATGGTCAAATCGTTCCTTCAAATAACTCTAGTTGGATGACTAAAGCATAACGATTTCCAGACTCGACTTCAAGCTATCAGGCGGGTTTCCGCGCTTCGATCAGATAGGTGCGCGCCTCGAAGGTCAGCGACTCGCCAGCATCGAGCCGCGCTTGCAGACCCGCAAGCTGTGCCGAATACTGTTCGACCGTGAAACCCGGCACCAGCCAGGGAACCGCCTTGAGATAATAGACAATCGCGCCGACGTCCATGAAGCGCAGCCCACCCTGCCAGTCCTGCACATCCACCAGTTCGAATCCGGCGGCTTGCAGGTAGTTTGTGTACTTCGTGGGTGTCGAATCGGGCCATTGCGAAGTCGCGCCAAAGACCGCCAGCAGATCCTGCGCCCACAGGCCGTGCACCTGCTTGGTGAGCAGCGTGCCGCCCGGCTTCAGGATGCGGAAGCACTCCGCCGCGTGAAAGGCACCGTGCCGGTTCAGCACCAGGTCGAAGACCTGATCCCTAAAAGGCATCAGCGTAAAATCGGTGGACTCCATCGGCACGACCAGCACGCCCAGCGGCCCCAACTGCTGCTGCGCCAGAGTGATGTTCGGCGGATACCCTTCGGTGACGATCACCTGGTTCGGCCAATGCTCACGCAGTTCGAGCAGTTTTTCGCCGCCGCCGGTGTCAATGTCCAGCACCGACTCGGCCTGATCCATCAGCGCCGCCGCTCGTGCCATGTAATCCCAGGGAGGCTGGTCTTCGATCATGCGCCCGGCCAGATGGCTGAAATTCCAGCCCGCAAAGGGTTCCTGTGCTTCCCGCCGCCAGTTTTCAAATAACGCCGAGAGGGTCATGCCCCTGCGCCCTCCGGCACCAACCAGGGCGGCATCGGCTGCCCCTGCCCCGCCAGATGGCTGGCATACAGGAAGCGGTAGACGTCATTGGCGTAGAACTGCGGAAACGATTTGTCCGGCAGCGTATCCATAAAGCGATCGGCCACGCGCTCCGCCATGGCCGCATCCATGCCGGATTCGACTTCGTAGTCGAAGTAAATCGCCAGGTCTTTATCCGGGTCTTCGACGATACGCTTGACCTTGTAGGTGCCGGGAAAGCGATGCGCGGGCGAATAACGCTCCATCAAAAAGGTGCCCATCGCCGCCGAATTCACATACGCCTTGTGATCGTACAGGAAATTCACCGTCTCCTGAGCATTTTCCAGCGTTTCAGTGGGGAAGCCGAAGAAGAAAAAGGTATGATTCCAGATCCCGGCGGCGTGGCTTTCGTGCAGGATGCGGCTCATGTCATCCAGCTCGGTGCCCTTGACCATGAAGTTGATGATGGCCTCGGACGCACTTTCCAGGCCGAACAGGATCATCCGGCAGCCCGCCTTGCCGATCTCCTCCAGAATATCGCCAGTAATCGCGCGTTCGAAGCGCAGGCAGCCACCCCAATGGAGCGGCGTGCCCTCGGCCTGGAGGATGGGCGCGAGATGGCGCAGGTTGCGCGGGGTGACGGCTTCGTCTGCGAAGAAAATATGCTCCACATTGTATTCGCGCCGAAGCGTCAGCATCTGCTCGGCAAGCTGTTCGGCCCGCAGTTGGCTGAAGGATTCCGCTTCGCCATAACCGACGTTGCAGAAGGCACATTTGCCGAAGTAACAGCCGCGCGCGGTCAGCAGCGGCAGCACCAGGCGCGGCGCGAGATAACGATCCAGCGGCAGGCCGTGAAAATCCGGCAGCGGCAGGTCACCGATCTTTTCGGGGATTTTGCGCTCGGTCACGCGAATGGCATCCCCAGCGCGGTAGACCAGGTTGTTCACCTGCGACAGATCGCCCTCCCCTGCCAGCGCTTCGGTCAGTTGCAGCAGCGGCACTTCACCATCGAACACGACGGCACTGTCGAACAGGTCGAACATCTGCGGCGCTTTGGGCAGCTCATCGCGCAGCATGCTGATGTGCGGCCCGCCGATGGTCACGTGGCAGTCGAGTCCCGCTTCTTTGATCAGGTAGCCGAGCGTCATCCCGGCCAGCAGCTGAGGCATCGACGGGATGGATATGCCGACAATATCCGGCTGTTCGCGCTGGATGTCCTTGAGGATACCGCGCCGGTAAATATCGAGGAAGATGTTGTGATTCGGGTCGCGCACGGCTTCCAGCAGCGCGCGGCTGCTGTCCACCGGATAGGCCGAGACGTAGCTTTGCAGGTTCAGGTTAGCCGGATAAAACGGCAGCGACGCAATTTCCAGGCACTGAATGATCGTTTCGAAGGCGTGCAGGCTGGCCGGGCCATCGAAGAAGGCATCGCTGCGAATCAGGCGTTTGGCGTTCTGCACCTCGTCTGCCAGGCGCGGGCCGTCATGCAGCGCCCACTGGACCTGTTCGCGGGGCGGAAGCGCATAACGCGCAGGCCGCTGGCTGGCATCCGGGCCAAAATCTTCGCGCAGCCGTGCCAGAGAATCCTTCATGTAGCGGCGCGTCAGGATTTCATCGAACACTTCCGCATTGAGATCGCGCTGGATGACCTCGACGCCGTGCATCCGCATGTACGCCGTCAGGGTCGGCAGCGACAGGTGCGGCATACTGGGGGTCCAGTTGGGCGGAAACAGGAGCATGATTTTCATAAGGGTTTATCCAATAAGCCTCGCGTCGTATCCCTTTAGCCCTCAATCCCCGGCTCCGCGTCCCTCCTGGAAAAAGGGGGTGGCCTTCAGATGGTGCTGAAGCCCTCGCCCATAGCGAGAGGTTGGAGTGAGGATCAGAATATATTGACAGTAGAACCTAATTTCCCAGCGGCAGTTCTTCGGAAAAATGACAGGCAGCCCAGTGACCGGGTCTCGTTTCACGCAGCGGCGGTGCTTCGGTCTTGCAGCGATCGCGCGCATACTGGCAGCGGGGGTGGAAATAGCATCCGGTCGGCGGGTTGGCCGGGTTCGCGACCTCGCCCTGAAGCACAATGCGATTGCGCCGGGCGCGCGGGTCGGGTGTCGGTGCGGAGGACAGCAGCGCTTCGGTATACGGATGCTGGATGCGCGTGAACAACTCCTCCGTATCGGCCACTTCGACGATCTTGCCGACGTACATGACGGCGACGCGGTCACACAGATGACGCACCACGCTCAGATCATGCGAGATGAACAGGTACGTCAGGTTGAACTGCTCCTGAAGGTCTTTGAGCAGGTTCAGAATCTGCGCGCGAATCGAGACATCCAGCGCCGAAACCGGCTCATCGCAGATGATCAGCTGCG
Source organism: Anaerolineae bacterium (assembly GCA_019912905.1). Taxonomy (GTDB): domain Bacteria; phylum Chloroflexota; class Anaerolineae; order Aggregatilineales; family Phototrophicaceae. Next base: position 652 of record JAIOHO010000110.1, on the reverse strand, counting down.
GGTTGAGCGCTAGGGCGCGGGCGATGCCGATGCGCTGCCGCTGGCCGCCGGAAAAGGCATGAGGATAGCGGCTCATATATTCCGGGCGCAGGCCAACGAGCCGCATCAGTTCGGCGACACGCTCGCGCTGCGCCTCCCCCGCAACCACCCCGTAATTGCGCAGCGGTTCGCCGACGATCTGTTCCAGAGTCATACGCGGGTTGAGGGAGGAATACGGGTCCTGAAAGATCATCTGGATATTTTGCCAGACGGTCCGCATCTGCTCGCGGTCCAGCGTTGCCAGATCGACCTGCCCCATGTTCTTGTCCTGAAAGATGATCTCCCCGCCGGTCGGGTCATAGGCGCGCAGGATCACGCGGCCCGTGGTGGTTTTGCCACAGCCGCTCTCCCCCACCAGCCCCAGTACCTCACCGGCCTTGATTTCAAAATTGACGCCATCCACTGCCCGAACGTGATTGATAACCCGGCGGGTCAGGATGCCGCGCTCGTAAATCGGAAAATATTTTTTCAGTTCCCGCACGCTCAGCAGCGTGTTGTTACCGTTCTGAGAAGAGGTTGCCGCCATCACGCTTGCTCCGTCTGGGGTTGTGCGGCCAGGTGAGGGTTGATTTCATAGACGCGGGCGCAGCGCGACCACTGATTATCTTTGACC
>JAIOHO010000109.1 GCA_019912905.1 Anaerolineae bacterium | reverse complement strand
GCCCACGATAAATTGCAGCGCAAAGGGCTGGACCTGCTGGTCGCCAACGACATCCGCGCCGCCGATGCCGGGTTCGCCGTCGATACCAACCGCGTGACCGTCCTCAGCGCGCAGGGCGACCCCCAGCCGCTCGACCTGATGAGCAAGGCGCAGGTGAGCGAACAGCTCATCGCGCGGGTGGCGGCGCTGCTGGGAAAAGCGGGTGGTTAGCGCGTGGGATCGAGCTGCCGGGCAATGAATTACCCGGCAAGACTCAAAACCCTGTTAGGGTTCAAGGACTGCCGCAAGGACTTGGATGTCTGCCGTCGAACTTACTCGGCGGCGGAATGTTGGGCTTCCGCGAACCGATCGGTCCCCGTAGCCCAATCGTTGGCTGTGAGGTGTAAACGGCGCTACACGCTGCCCGCCAACTCGACTATAATGACGCCCCGGTGAAGGACATAAGGACACGCTAGTCATGAGTTCGATTGACGATACGCAGCCGCGCGCACTGGAGGTGACTCCGCCTCACGGGATTCCGCCTGTGGACGTGGAAGCTGCTGAAAGCGGTGGGCCGGGCTGTGCCCTGTGGGGGGTGGTCGGTGTGGTCGGCCTGGTGCTGGCCGTGGTCATCGTTGTGCTGGCTGGCGCGGCAGGCTGGACCGCGGGTCAGCGGCAGGCGCAGTCTTTTGCCACGGCGACCCAGCAGGCGGAAATTCAGGATCAGATCAATCGCATTCCGGAGGATGTCGCCAACGGCAATACGGTGCTGCTCAGCGCGCGCCTGCAATTCCTGGCGACTCAGACGCCCGGTGTGCCCGGCCTGGCCGAGTGGATGGCGACGGCGACGGCAGTCTATATGAATAATCTGCCCACGACCACGCCGCAGCCGACCGCGACGACGGAAGTGATGGCAACGGCCCTGCCGACCATGACGCCCGGGTTCGAACCGCAGGCGGATTCGAGCAGCGGCTATGACCTGGCCGGGATGCTGGATCAGGCGCGCACGGCGGTCAACCTGGGGCAGTATGAAGATGCGGTCGATCTACTCCAGGTCATCGAGGCGGTGGACAGCAGCTACCAGGCAGCGACGGTGCGCGGCCTCATGCTGGAAGCCCTGACGACCCAGGCGCTGCGCCTGTTCCGGGGCGGCGGCAATCTGGCCGAGGCGATTCTGCTTACCGACGAGGCCGAAAAATACGGTCTGCCCGCCGACAGCGATTTGCGCTACGAACGCTATGTAGCCGCCCTGTACCTGACCGCCAAGAGCAAGATCGGCACCGATTACGGCGCAGCGATTCAGGCGCTGTCCGAAGCCTACAGCGTCGCGCCCAATTACCGTGAGGGCGAGCTGCGCAGCCTGCTGTTCGGCCAGTATGTCGCCTATGGCGATGCCTGGGTCGCGGAAGGCAATCCCTGCTCGGCGGTGCCGCAGTATCAGAATGCGCTCAATATCCTCAATGATGGCGGCGTGGCGGCCAAACGGGATAACGCCGAAACGACCTGCCAGCAGGGGACGCCGGTGCCGGGTCCCGAGGGGCAGCAGATCGCGCCGGTAGGTGTGCCGGATACGTCGGGTGGCTGATGGGTGCTCTCATGGCGCACTCATACATAACTAACTTCCATCTTACGTATCAGAACTACTCTATTATCAAGCGAATTTGGCAGCAGCAAGTTGATTCCTCCTTCCTCCAAAGTGGTGTGAGATGTGTCGTAAGTCGCCAAATTCGCGGGCTGGTGTGTTCGTAAAACCGGACCACCCATAGCCCTTCCCTCAATAAGCCGCATGTCAGTGTCCCCCCTCACTGTATGCGGCTTATTCAATTCAGTCATCAGTCTCCAGTGGATCGTCAACATCAATCAAGTTGTTAAGTGACTGTATTTTCCAGGACCGGATTAGAGAAGTCTCCTATTCACTTTCAGACCGGATGACCTCAAGAAATTCACCCGCCGTTAGTATGCGGATTGCTTCGAAAGTACCGAGCGTGAGCAGGTCGTTATCGCCGGAAACAATATGAGTCGCCGTACCACCAACGGCTGCCGCTAATATCTTGAGGTCATCCGGGTCACGGACGGCTTCTTGAGGTATTGAAACGGGTTCAACGAGGGTCACGAGTCGCAAAACTCTGCGACGATTTCAGGCGGGTTTTTGCCACTGAGTGTGATGTACTTTTCCAGTTTCGGTTTGCGGAGCGTGTTTTCAAGTTCTTGAACTAACGCATTGGAACTCAGAAGGATCACACCGGTTTCGATTGCCACCGTAAAAAACTGTCTCGGCGTTCCTCCCCATAAGAATGCTGAGACCGTCGTATTGGTGTCTACCACCACACGCTGCACTAGCCTGCTGATCCTTCGTCAGTTCCGTGATCATGGGGTGTTTTCCGCTCCGCACGAACCTCATGGACGGCTTCGTTAATCATTGCCATGATTTCGTCTTCGGTCATATCGGCGTGGTCACCTCGAAACGCCTCACGGACAGGCTCCAGCGATTGGTCGAGGGACTGCCAGCGTTCCATGCGCTCGATTTCCACCTCAAGGAGTTGAGCAACACGCTCGTTGCTGAGAACTCCCCGTGCCCGTGCCCTTTCAACCAGCTTTTCTGGCAAACTCAGGATTACATCCACGTCGCTCATCAGGAACACTCCCCATACGATCCACCCCCATTATAAATCAGGTTACTCAGTTTGTGGGTCGTGGAGAAAGGGCTGTTCACATGGTTATGCGCTGGTCAGCACGCCGAGCGCGAGGCAGGTCCATCCGGCCAGAAATGCCAGCCCGCCCAGCGGCGTGATCGCGCCCAGTTTGCGGTTGCCGGTCAGGGCCATGACATACAGGCTGCCTGAAAAGAGGACAATTCCCAGCGCGAACAACACGCCACCGGCAGGGATCAACCCGCTGGACCACTGGCTGCTGGCCCAGGCGGTCCCCAGCAGCGCCAGCGTATGCAGCAGGTGATACTGCGCGCCGGTGCGGTACGAGTCGCCCAGGTTGGGCTGCTCTCGAAAGCGGGCGCTGAGGGCATGTGCGCCGAAAGCCCCCAGTGCCACGCCGAGAAAACCGAAAACTGCTGCGAGAATCGTGAGTGCTGCCATCGGGTTGTATCCCTTTCCAGGTGATTTGCGGCGAGTCGTGCCTCATCAGTATGTCCCGGTACCGAGCCTTACGACCGGACGTGCAGCGGCTGAAACTCGTCCAGGCCGTTCAGCCGATTTTGCGCTGCCCGGTAGAGCAGCAGCGCCGCTGCTTCATGAACGAGGACGAAGACCGCCAGCGCCAGCAGGACCCGGCTGAGATCGGCCAACCCGCCAGACAAGCCCAGTGCCTGATAAACCGCAGGCAGCATCAGCGCACCGGTCGCGGCGGCAGCCAGATAAGCGGTCAGGTGCAGCGCGACCCCGGCGAAGATCGCCGCAATCCGCGCATCGGTTCGGATGACTTCGGCGATGACGATGCTGAGGAGTCCGCCGGACACGACTGCATAATGATAATCCAGGGCCATGAGCGGCAGCAGGCATCCCAAAAACAGCAGCCACGACCAGCCCTCTTGCAGCAGCGCCGTGTCGTCCCGCTCCAACGCGGACGTGAACACTGGCAGCAGCGTGACTACGCCGACGATAAACACCGCACGCAGGGCATTCAGACGCATCTGCCGGAGGGTGCGCAGGGTGAGGCCGTAATGCAGCCAACCGGCGAAGATGGCCCACGACGCCCCGAAACCGCCCACAGGAGTCACCGCCAGCAGGTCGAACGTGCCGTGTTCACGGGCGCGGGCCAGCCGGTCGGTGGCGCGATAAACCACCAAGGCATTCAGGATCACCCCGCTGACGAGCGCCAGCGCCGCCAGCGCAAAGGTCAGCACCAGCGCGGCCTGGTCAGCCCGGCGCTTTGGGCTTTGCGAGCGTGCCCAATGCCGCGCCGGGGGAGCCTGCAAATCCTGCCATAAGACGAAGCTCAGCAACCAGTCCATACGCCCCATGATACCCACTTTCGTGCGGCTTCAGCAGGGCGAGCATTGACGCAGGCTGGTAATCACACCTCATCCCTTGTCCACCTGTGGTTGCTATTTCTCTCTCCAGCCTGGAGAGGAAGTCAAGCAGCGTGCGACAGGGTGGGGTATACGCCGAGCGCCTGCATGGTTACTCGAAGACATTCACCAGGGGTATACTCTGGAGATGAATCGTCCACATTATGGAGAATCCCGCTGATGCCCATTACCGCTGTAGAAGCTGTGCCCGTGCGTATCCGTCGCGACGAGGCTTACCTGGGTGCGCTGCCGCCGGAGGCCAGTGCACGCGGCTATTTCCTGCGCCCGCCCTACCGCGCGCTGTACTCGGTTTATTTTGAGACGGTGTTCGTCAAAATCACGGCGGATAGCGTCACCGGCTGGGGCGAATGTCTCGCGCCGGTTGCCCCGGAAGCCGTCGCCACGCTCATCGACCAGCTTCTGGCCCCGGCCCTGCTGGGACGCGACCCGCTGGCGGTCGATGTGCTCTGGAATACAATGTACGACCTGATGCGTGAGCGCGGGCATTACGGCGGCTTCATGCTCGATGCCATCAGCGGCTGCGACATCGCCCTGTGGGACCTGCGCGGCAAGCTGCTCAATCAGCCAGTCTATACCCTGCTCGGCGGCGCGTACCGCGAATCGATCCCGTGTTATGTCTCTGGCCTGCCCCGGCCCGATGATGCCGGGCGGGTGGCGCTGGCGCAGGACTGGACGGCGCGCGATTTTCATGCCTTCAAGCTGGCCGCCGGGAACGGAGTCGAGGCGGATGCCGCCAGCATCGCGGCGCTGCGCCAGGCGCTTGGCCCAGACGCGACTCTGCTCCTGGATGCACACTGGGTCTATACGCTGGACGAATCGATTCGGCTGGCGCGCGGACTGGAAGCCGAGAATGCCGCCGTGCTGGAAGCGCCCATCAACCCGGAAGATTTGGCAGCGCACGTGCAGTTAGCCGCAGCGGTGGCGATCCCGATTGCCATCGGCGAAACCGAGCGCACGCGCTACCAGTTCAAACCCTGGTTGATCCAGCGCGGCGCAGATCTGCTCCAGCCGGACGTGGGACGCACCGGCCTGTCGGAGTTGATCAAAATCGCGCGCATGGCCGAGGCGTTCAACATCCCGGTTGCGCCGCACCTGAGCGTCGGGTTGGGGGTATGCATCGCCGCATCGATTCACGCTGCCGCGGCCATCCCGAACCTGTATATGCTGGAATATCAGCCGCCGGTTTTCGAACTGGCAAATACCCTGCTGAAGACTCCGCTGGTCTGTGCCGCCGGGTCTTATCATCTGCCGGAAGGCACCGGTTTGGGCGTGACGATGGACGAGGGGAAGCTGGCCGGGATGCAGGCATGAAACGGCTGGCCCGCCTGCTGTTTCGCGTCGCGCGCGCGCCGGTGCTGCGCGGGCTGATGCGCTGGATCGTGACAGGAGTGTTTCAGACCATGAGTTGGATTCTGCCAGTGGACCGCCTGCGCGAAACGGCGACGCTGATCGCCTTTTATCATCCCCGACCGAGCTACCCGTTTCACGTCCTGATCGTGCCCAAGCGCGATCTGAGCGACATCCGCGACCTGACGGCGGCCCAGACCGATTTCATGGCCGACCTGTTCCAGACGGCGCAGAGCCTTGTGGACGAGTTCGGCCTGGAAGCGGTCGGCTACCGCCTGATTACCAACGGTGGGCGCTATCAGGATGTGCCGCACCTGCACTTTCATTTGATCGCCGAAAGTGAGCCGCCGGGCCGGAGTGTGTCCTAGACTGCCTGCATCCTGCCGGACAACGACTGACTCGATTAACACCCACCGATACTCTGTTGGAGTTCTCCGAGTCCCGCAAGCTCACATTCAGGATCGTGAAAAGAGCTAAACGGACGGGCAGGATAACCTATTCCAGTCTCATCCAACATGGCAACAGGAACTTGAGCGATTGCTCTCGAATCTACCCTGCGCTGGAGGGATAACAGCCGTCAGCGCCCCACCCAGTCGCGCAGGTAAAGGAAGTCGTGGCCGATGCTGCGGTTACTCACCTTGGCGATGTTGGGCATCGTCCGCTTGTAATGGTTGGCCTTCACACGCCGCCACACATTCTCGACAAACGACCGCTCGAAGCCTTCGTCGATGACTTCTTCGACGGTGTAGCGTTCGTCCACCAGCAGG
>JAIOHO010000108.1 GCA_019912905.1 Anaerolineae bacterium | reverse complement strand
GTATGTGTTCGGTGGTTTCCGCGCCAAGAATCGCCAGTTTATTGACGCACTCAAGAGCGGACAGCAGCCTCCCTCGTCGTTTTCCGATGCGGTAAAGACCATGGAAGTAGCCGAAATTATTCTGGCGCAGTCCCTGCTGGCGGAGGCCGTGCGATGACCACATCTCATGGATTGATGCTCCACTGCCGCAGCCAGCGGCTCGTCCAGAATGTGCGCGGCTTCAAGGTCTGGCAGCAGACGATGACGCCGGTGGAAGTGCCGGCGGATCAGGCGGCGATTGTCATCTGCGATATGTGGGATCAGCATTGGAGTCGGGGTGCTTCCGAGCGGGTCGGCATATTGGCCCCCATCATGAACCGGGTGATCGTCGCCGCTCGGGAGAAGGGCGTGCACATCATTCATGCGCCCTCCGATGTGGTCGATTATTATCAGGATTCGCCCGCCCGCCAGCGTATCCTCGCCGCGCCGGTCGTGCCGCTGCCGGAACTTCAGGCCCATGCCGATCCGCCGCTGCCGATCGACGATTCCGACGAAGGTTCGGATACGGGAGAGACGCAGGCCCAGCGCGTCTGGCAGCGGCAGCATGAAGCCCTCGTAATTGACCAGGACCGCGATGTCATTTCGGACAGCGGCCCGGAAGTCTACGCTTACATTCGCCAGCAGCACATCACCCAATTGATGATTATGGGCGTGCATACCAATATGTGCGTCCTCAATCGCTCGTTCGCCATCAAGCAGATGGTCCGCTGGGGACTGGACATCGTGCTGGTGCGCGATCTGACCGACACCATGTACAACCCGGCCATGCCACCTTACGTCAGTCACGAGGAAGGCACGCGGCTCGTGGTCGAATATATCGAGAAACACTGGTGTCCCACCATCCTCAGCGAAGCTTTACTCTGATTACTCCAGGAGAACTTTCTCATGAATGTCGAATTCGCGGTATTCGCCAAGCCCTGGAAAAGCCTGTCCCTGGCCGAGCTTGGCCCCCACATTCGAAGGCTCGGTTTTGATTGGATTGAACTGCCGGTGCGCCCCGGATTCCCGTGTGAACCGCAGGCGATTGAAACCCAACTCCCAGAAGCTGTGAAACGGCTGGGTGAAGATGGCGTGCATGTGCTGAACGTGACCGTCAGCCTCGCATTGGATGACGAACGCCTGTACGCGGCCTGTGCTGCCGCCGGTATCCACATGAATCGGGTGATCTTCGACCGCAAGGGGCGGAATTATTGGGAAGCTGAAAAAGCGGCGCGTGATCAGTTGGATCAGGCGATTCCCTTTTGTGAGCAGTACGGCGTCCAGATCGGCATCCAGCATCATTACGGCTCGTCAATGCCAGTTAACGAAATGGGCCTGTATCATCTGGTCAAGGATTACGACCCCAGGTATGTTGGCGCGATCTGGGACGCAGCCCACAGTGCGCTGGAGGGCATGGCACCCGAGCCAGGGCTGGAGGTCGTCAAATCGCACCTGTGCGTGGTCAACCTGAAAAATGCTTACTGGCGGCGCATCAGTCCACCCGAAGCCGAAGTCGCCGAATGGTTGCCCTACTTTACCTCCGGTCGGCAGGGGCGCTCGTCGTGGAAGCAGGTCGCGGATAAGCTGCGTGCCATGAACTATAGCGGCCCGGTCTGCTTCTCGGCAGAGTATACGGCGGAGCATGAAGTCGATCGGCTGATTGTCGAAGACCTGGCCTTTGCCAAAACGCTGTTCCACTAAGACTGGCTCACCGAATCTCGCTTGAGAAAGGGACGAGAGTCTGGCTGGCAAATCGAAGGTTCGTTGTTTTTCGCCCTGCCCAGGAGAATATCTCAGCGAGCTATACAGCGCTGCACGACCGCGGCAATCGCCGATGATTGATTGGAGCCAAAGATGAGCCGGGCTTATTCGTTGGTGACATATGAGTTCAGCACGTTCCAGCTATCGTCCTGCGCGTTGTAACCATACTCGTAGACGGTGGTCAGGGTTTCGGTCGAGGCCACCAGGTTAAAGTCGAACTGAAGCATCGTTACGATCAGTCGGTCCTGGCCCTGAAACATAAGCCCGCGTGCGCGTTCATCGCGGTGAAAGCCTTTGTCTTCAAGCGACAGTACAGGACGGATGTCCCCTGAAAAATGGCCCTTTTCATCGAGCGGAATGGAGTAGATTTCGGGCACCCGTGCAGATCCAATATATAACTGCTTGCCGTTGGCGCTGTTAAAGACGTCCAGGCTGAACGCATCCACGCCGTCCAGAGTCGCGACGACCTGGTGGGTGGTCAGATCAATCTGGAAGATGCGACCGGCCACCTGATCATAGGTCGAACCCAGAACGGAGGCTGCGTACAAGCTGTTCGTGTCGCAGTCATACACGAGATCCATCAGCCCATACACTGCTTCAGGAGGCAAAGGCGCGCCTGCCGGGAGATCAATCAGGGGGGCCATCATCCCGGTGAGGCTGTCGATCTGGTAAATGATATTAGCTTTGTCGGGGGGATTATCGAGGATGCTGATAAACGGCATCGGCGCGAGATAAATGTTTCCGACTTGATCGCTGGTATAAGCCCCCAGATAACCGGCGCTGGTCCAGGAGGGGTCCTGATAGGAACGGCTAACATTCCCTGCCTGGTCGAATTCGCGTACCATTGCCCCTTTAACATACTTGGCGCGGGTATCCAGGGCGATGCGCTGCGAGAATCCTAAATCTTTCAGAAAGGGCGGCTGGATGCCGATACAGTAGCGGACGTTCCCGATCGTATAGGGCCGGGCCGCAGTTGAGGGGGCCGCATCCGGCAAACGGGTTGGCAGAATAATGGCAAGCACCCCGCCAATCACCACGATCACGAGGAGTCCGAGACCAAGGATCATCCTGCGGCGAGAAATGATGGCCGGTGCAGGAGACGTACCCGGCTTTGAGTTCGCGGTTTGAGCGGACTTGCGGCTGCGCTTACTCACATGGACCTCGTGGAGTTATCTCAGGGCAAAGGCACAAACAACGGACCCGAGGGACAAGGGTAGGCTTTGGGGACGTATACACCATTTTCCAGGACCGATTCCGCCCAGCAATACTCGCTTCCCGGGGTTCCGTCATTTTTGATTTGCGGCACATACCAGACCACAAGCGGGCTGTCTGCGATCGCCTCGGCGGTGGGTTCAATGAACTTCTCCGGGCCTTGCTGATAATCCTCGTTGCAGCAGGGACCAATGGTGGGCATATCGGATTCGCCTTCATCCTGATCCGGGTGATCGAGGGTCGCATAAACATAGGCATGATCGCCGCGCCCGCCGTCTCCAAACTGTCCGGTGGAGGGGATGAGATAAAATCCGCTGCCATCGGCGCGGCTCAGGCGCAGTCGATACCCGTCAGCATTTGCTGGAATATCCGCTGCCAACCGCCAGCGCTCCACCGCCCAGTCGTCCCAGGAAGCCCCGTCCCATTCGCTCAGGGTATAGTCTCCCGCCAGAGCAATCCGCGTCACCGGACGATAGGTGCCATCATCGCCGCAGCCGCGCCCCAAACTGGTCACGACCGGGCGGAAGCGCCCATCCTGATAGAATTCATAGCGCTGCTCATAATAATAGTTGCAGGGACGCGGCCACTGATCGCTCCAGAAATCCTGGGTCAGCGCAAAGCCGACGACCTGTTCATCGACGATAATATCC
>JAIOHO010000107.1 GCA_019912905.1 Anaerolineae bacterium | reverse complement strand
CATCAGCAGGCCGAGGACCTTCGGTGTCGTGATGCGTTCGTCGGCAAACATAAAATGCGCCACGATCAGAGTGAACAGCGCGGCGGTCGCTTGCAGCACAGCAGCCAAACCACTGGTGATGAACTGCTCGCTCCAGGTGATGAGCAAAAAGGGCGCGACCACGTTACCCAGCCCGATGATCGCCAGCGCGCGCAGCGTGCGCCAATCGCGGGGGATCGGGACCCGCCGCAGGAGGACGACTGTTCCCAGACCGATGGCGGCAATTGCGGTGCGGATGAAGACGATTTCCGCCGTGCGGAAGCCGCCAAGCGGGGTTTCGACTGCCGAAAACAGGCCAAAGCCCAGCACGCTGATGCGAATCAGCATGAACGAGGAACCCCAGATTAACCCGACGAGCCAGAAAGCGGCCCAGGCATTACGCTTCACGGTCATCAACTCCTCAGCAACAGGGAAAATGATGGCAGCCTGCGGAGACCGACCTTCGCTGCCATCGCATAGCCTAAGGTACGCGCAGACCACTGTCAATGGACAGGCCAATCCATTGGTTCCTGGATTGTGCGTGCTATACTTGGTTTGGATGAAGAGAATTATTGGGAGAATGGGGTTTATGGCTGGGGCAAACACGCATCGCTTCGATTCCGATGGTGTCCTCCTGTTCGGAGGGTTATCTCATCCTGATCTGGCCGACGAGATTGTGGATTATCTGGGCATCGAACGCAGCCCGTCGTCGGTGACGCGCTTCTCCAACGATAATTTCGAAGTCCAACTGGGCGTGAGCGTCCGCAAGAAAGATGTGTTTATCCTCCAGACTCTGGTCGCGCCGGTCAGCGATAATCTGCTGGAACTGCTGATGATGCTGGACATCGCGCGAACTTCGGGCGCGCGCAGCGTCCATGCTATTGTGCCCTACTATTCGTATGCGCGGTCGGACAAAAAGGATGCGCCGCGCATCTCGGTGGCCGGGCGGCTGATTGCGGACCTGATGATCGAATCCGGCGCGCAGCACATCATCACCATGACGCTGCATTCCCCGCAGGTACACGGCTTTTTTAACATCCACACCGATCATCTGACGGCGCACTCGGTATTTGTCGATTACTTCAAGCAGCAGGACCTGAGCAATTGTGTAGTCGTGTCGCCCGACATCGGCAATGCGAAACGCGCCTCCAAACTGGCGCGGTCGCTGAACGTGCCGCTGGCGATTGCTGAAAAGAAGCGGCTTTCCGATCGTTCGGTCGAGGTGACCAGCATTCTGGGTGAGGTGCGCGGCAAGCGGGTGCTGCTGACTGATGATGAAATCGCCACCGGCGGCACGATCCTCACCGTCCAGGGTATTCTGAAAGATCATGGCGCTGGTCCAGTCACCATCGTCTCGACTCATGGGTTGTTCACCGGCCAGGCGGCGGCACGCTTCGACGCGGTCGATGACATCGACGAAATTGTGGTGACGGATACGGTGCCGCTGCCCCCGGAACACCGCCCCGAACGGCTGACGGTCCTCTCGGTCGGCCATATCTTCGGCGAGGTCATCCGCCGCACCATCATGGGCGAATCCGTTGGCGAATTATTCGAGTTCTGGCCGGACACCTGATTCGGTCGGCGGCTAATCATTCACATGCAGCGTCGTCAGATAGACATAGTCGTTGAATGGGGAGCCGTCGGGCAGGGTCACAGGCAATGATCCCTGAGCGGCGACCGTATCGGGGTTATAGATGCTCATCACCAGTGGATACTCGCCCGCTGGCGCGTCGCAGGGCACCTGAAGGCTGCGCGCATCCAGAAAATAGGCATCGGGAATCCAGACTTTTGTCGGCACGGTCGTGAGCGGGCTGACGGCCTGACCGTCGGTGTTAACCAGCGCGATCAAGAGGCTGTAATTGTGCTGCGGCTGTTCGGCCATCTGCCACCAGCTTTCGAGGTAAACGCGCTGGCAGCGCTGCACCTGGATACTGTCCCTGAGTTCCCAGTGCTGCAAGGTAAAACTGCTGCCGAGTGTGATACTCGGAGCCAGTGAGAATGTAGTCGGCGCTGTGGTCAGCCAGCGCGTAGCCCACAAAGAGGTTTTGTGGGGAGGCGTGGGTCATGATCGCCAGGCCATGCGCCGAATTCCAGCCGTGACTGCCTTTCCAGAAGCCCACACCGCCGCTCTGAGTCGCAAAGACGATAACCGCAGTTAAACATCGTGTGCACGTCATCCGGGATGTGCCGGACTTCGGCGTCACTAACATCAAACAGATGGGCCACCGTGTTGTCGGGCGTCAGCGAGTGGGACACCAGCCGCAGTCCTTCGGTATCCCCCGGCATCAGGAATGATTTCGAGAATCACGATGAGCAGAGCAGGCACGACAAACCGCGACCACCGTTTGTGGTGTAGATCGGGCTGGGCGCTGTCCGTCTGTATCGGATTGGCATTTGCCATGTTCAGCCCTCCGAATCTGCATGTTAGCGGATTCGTCCGGGATCGGATAGCCTTGACTTTTGCGGCGGTTCAGACCACGATAACCCCGTTTGGACCGATTGAATCGCGAATGCGAGGGCGATGCAATCCCAATTGAAGCGTTTCTTCTGGCCGCTGCTGATCGGCCTGGTGCTGCTGCTGGCGGCGGGCATCCGGCTGCTGACCTTTGAGCGCACGCTGCCGTATGTGGA
>JAIOHO010000106.1 GCA_019912905.1 Anaerolineae bacterium | reverse complement strand
CGTTGCAGTTCCTAAAATCTTGAGTATACTCACCACAATTATTCTTTTATCAGTTCTTAACAGTGAGGAAAGGTTGCTCCATGCACAACCCACGATTCAGATTCGCCCTACTGTTCGTTCTGCTGCTGCTTCTCATCGGTGCCGTCGGCCTGGTATCCGCCCAGCAGGAGGATACGCTCAACATCATCTACTGGCAGGCTCCATCTACGATGAATTACTATCTGTCGGGCGGCACGAAAGAAATCGATGCATCGTCGCTCGTCCTGGAACCGCTGGCTCGTTATGACGAGCAGGGCAATATGGTTCCCTGGCTGGTGGATGAAATTCCCACCGTCGACAACGGCGGCGTGTCCGAGGACCTGATGACCATTACCTGGCACATCAAGCCGGGCGTCCTTTTCTCGGATGGCACTCCGCTGACGGCGGAAGATGCGGTCTTTACCTGGCAGTACTGCACGCACCCAGAAATGGGCTGCTCCTACATCGACAAATGGACGGATGTCACCAACGTTGAGGCGCTCGACGAATCGACCGTCAAGGTGACATTTGGTGTGTCCAAGCCCTTCCCCTATGGCCCGTTCGTCGGCCAGGAAGCTTCGATCCTTCAGAAAGCCCAGTTTGCCGACTGCCTGGGCACCAGGGCGCTGGAATGCACGGAACAGAACTTTGCACCGATTGGCACCGGCCCCTACGTGGTTGAGGAATTTCGTGCCAATGATGTGGTTACCTTTACTGCCAACCCGAATTTCCACGAAGAAGGCAAACCCTACTTCAAGCGCGTCGTCCTGAAGGGCGGCGGTGACGCGGAATCGGCGGCCCGTGCCGTGCTGGAAACTGGTGAAGCCGATTACGCCTGGAACCTGCAAATCTCCCCGGCCATTCTTACGGGAATGGAAGCGGCGGGACTGGGCACCGTGCTGGTCGATTATGGGACCAGCGTGGAACGGATCCATATCAACCAGACCAACCCGGACCCGGCCCTCGGTGACATGCGTTCGGTGCTAGCCGCGGACGGCTCCAACACCCATCCGTTCCTCACCAATCCCGCAGTCTGGAAGGCGATGTCGATGGCGATCGATCGCAACATCATCGCCGAGCAGCTCTACGGCGCGGGCGGCGTCGCCACCTGCAATATCCTGCCAGCCCCGGCGATTTACGCCTCCACCAACAATGATGCCTGCCTGACCCAGGATGTGGACGGCGCCAAGGCGCTGCTGGATGAGGCTGGTATCGTCGATACCAATGGTGACGGCATCCGCGAACTGGACGGTGTCCCGCTCAAGATCCTGTATCAGACCTCGACCAATGCGGTGCGCCAGAGCACACAGGCCCTGGTGAAGCAGTGGTGGTCAGAGATCGGCATCGAGACCGAACTGCGCAACGTCGATGCCTCGGTGTTCTTCGGTGCCGACGTAGCCAGCCCGGATACCTACGGCAAGTTCTATGCCGATGTCGAAATGTTCACCAACAACTTCAGCGGTACGGACCCCGAAGGCTATATGTCGCAGTGGGCATGTTCCGAGGCCGGCGGTCCCGACAACGGCTGGCTGGGCAACAATATTTCGCGCTGGTGTAACTCGGACTACGACGGGCTTATTGCACAGCTTGCCCAGACCGCGCGCCTCGAAGACCGGGCCGCCATCGTGATCCAGATGAACGACTTGATCGTGCAGAACGGCGCGGCCATTCCGTTGGTGCATCGCGGTGATGTCTCGGCGGTCAGCAACCGGATCACCGGTGCGGCCATGAACGTGTGGGATGCCGAAATCTGGCGTGTCTTCGACTGGCAGCCTGCCTGAGTTTAAGCTCACACTGACTCGTATGACCCTGGGGCGGACACCCTCCGCCCCTTCCACCTTTCCTGGGCACAGCAGCCACCGCGCTGGTGCCAGGCCGTTTTAAGGAAACACCTGTGATTCAATATCTCATCCGACGTGTTTTGACGCTGGTTCCCACACTGCTGCTGATTAGCTTTGTCATATTCGCGGTCCTGGACCTGTCGCCGAGTGATCCGGTCGGTAATCTCCCGCTGACCATTCCCCCCGAAATTCGCGAACAGATCCGTGAGAGCCTGGGGGCGAATGACCCGTTTCTCATTAAATATGTGAAATGGTTGCAGCAGTTTCTGATTGCCGAGCCGCTCAACTTCATCGAAAAGATGACCGGGGCGACCTTCCCAGGGTCCGAAGACCGGCTGCGGATCGTGTCGTGGCAGACGCGCAGCCCGATCATCGATCTGGTGGCGGAGCGTATCCCACAGACTTTGTGGGTGGTGGGGACGGCCTATATCATTGCGATCCTGATCGCGGTGCCGGTCGGGGTGCTGTCCGCCTATAAGCAGTATTCGATCTTCGATCAGGTGGGCACCTTTTTATCGATGCTGGGCTATTCCGTCCCGACGTTTTTTACCGGGCTGATGTTCATCATCATTTTCAGCGTGCAGTTGAGGTGGTTCCCGTCGGTGTACGACACGACCCACAAAATCACAGATTTCTCCAGCTTTATGTTGCAGCTCCGGCAGATTTTTATGCCAGTCGTGGTGCTGTCGCTGTTTTTTACGGCCCAGATCAGCCGCTTCACCCGCTCGGCGATGCTCGAAAATCTCAATCAGGATTATGTGCGAACCGCGCGCTCGAAAGGTCTGAATGAGCGCCGGGTGGTGATGGGCCATGCGCTGCGCAACAGCCTGATCCCGGTGGTGACGCTGGTCGCGCTGGGCATCCCGCAGATCTTCCAGGGGGCTATCATCACGGAACAAATCTTCCGGGTGAACGGCCTGGGGCAGCTCCTGATCCTGGCGATCCAGGGCGGCGACCTGCCGACTGTGCAAACCCTGACGTTCATTTTCGCGATTCTGATCGTGCTGTTTAACCTCGTAGCCGATGTGTTATACGCGGTTCTGGACCCGCGTATTGCGTACAATTGATCACTGGTAACTGGATATGGCGACGACAACCAAGCTTGCAAGTCTGAAGATGGCGACCGAACAAACGGTCAAACCGCACACCCTCTGGGGCGATGTCTGGTCGCGCTTCCGCAGGCACAAACTGGCGATGGCGGCTTCGTTCATCCTGCTGTTCATCGTCCTGGCGATCGCGTTTGGGCCGTTTATCTGGCACATCGACCCGGAATATATTGATATTGTGGCGGCCTATTCTGGCATGACCCCGGCGCACCCCTTCGGGACCGATAATCTGGGGCGTGACACGTTGTCCCGTGCGCTGTTCGGGGGCCGGGTTTCGCTCGCCATCGGGATGACGGCCATGTTTATCGCCATGTTCATCGGAACGCTGATCGGGCTGCTGGCCGGTTACTTCGACCGGCTCGACAATTGGCTGATGCGCCTGACCGATATGTTTTTGTCGCTGCCGCTGCTGCCGCTGCTGCTGGTGATTACGCTGCTGTTTCGAGAACCGCTGCGTGGCGCGTTTGGGCCGGAAGCGGGGATTTTCATCCTTACGGTGGTGGTCATCGGCGCGCTGGGCTGGATGCCGACGGCGCGTCTGGTGCGCGGCGAGGTCCTCACCCTGAAGGAGCGTGAATTTGTGGTGGCTGCGCGCAGTCTCGGCTCGAACAACAACGGCATCCTGCGCCAGCATATCCTGCCTAATGTGCTCAGTCCCGTTATCGTGGCGGCCACCTTCAGCGTGGCGAGTGCCATCATCACCGAATCGGCGCTGTCGTTTCTCGGCCTGGGCTTCCCGCCCGATTTCCCCACCTGGGGGCGTTTGCTGTTCGACGGCAAGGATTACCTGACCCTCACCCCGGCGCTGGTCTTCTGGCCCGGCCTGATGATTTCGCTGAGCGTCTCGTGCGTGAACTTCATCGGCGACGGCTTACGCGACGCGCTTGATCCCCGGCTGCGCAAGGGTTGATTTCCGGCCTGTTCCCTGCGTGAATAACGGCTGTCGGCTGCCTGCCTGGTTTGCATTAGAGCGGGCGTCTTAGCCCTATTCCAGTCGATGAACCGCTGTGCTAACCCGGTGGATGCTCCCTGCTGACCAGATGTCTTTCTACTGAGCGAAACATCCGCCATACGGCTATATTGGGGCCTGTTGAAGTATGGTATAACAGGCAGCGACGGCAGGCAGCCAGGGACAGAATCCGGCGGTTCATCGGGTTTGGCCCAGTGTCCAGATAAAAGGCGAATTTTTGATGCAGAACATCTCTCTGACCCCCGCTGAATTACAGTACTTTGACGAGGAACTGACGAAGCGTAAAACGCTGGTCTATGACTATCTCGCTTCCCCCCGCTTCAAAGATCGCCTCCAGCCAGAGGACATATACGAAAGTTCGTATCTGTACCTGGGGCGCACTGGCAAGGCGCTGCGGCCAGGCTACCTCATGTGGTGCTGCGGCGCGAGTGGTGGGGCGGAGCGCGAACCGCTCAGTGTGGTCCCGGCGGCGGCGGTGGAGACGTATCATACCTGGGGGCTGGTGCATGATGACATCATCGACATGGATGATCTGCGCCGGGGCGGGCCGACCGTGCACCGCCTGTTCGAGCACAAGGCTCGCCAGCGTTACGGCTATGACGCAGCGGATGCCGAACGTTACGGGCTGGCCGTTGCCATCCTCGCCGGAGATTCGCTGATGGGCTGGACGGTTTCGCTGCTGGCAGAGATGTTTTCCATGCCGGAGATCGACCCGGATATTCCCCGTTTTCTG